>JASEGV010000032.1 GCA_030017895.1 Bacteroidota bacterium
GTTTACAATCACGTTGATTTTTATTGCCAAACTAAGATTTTAGAGATGCCCTTATATTAATTTCTGTGAAAGAAGCTGGTTATCGTCAAGTTGACATTATTCTAAACAAATCCAAAACCTCAAATCATAAATCCTACTTCCCCTTTTCCCATTCTCTTAAAGCAATTCCGTATCGAACACCCCGTTCGCTTACAATCAATTCGTTGAACTTTCCGAATTTCATAAACTCTAATAGTATCAAAGTGCCGGCTGTTATGATATCAGCCCGTCCTTCAGTTGCATTGGATAATTCACGGATTTCTTCTGTCCGCATCGAGCATAATCGCTTAAAAATGTTGTTAATAGTTTCAAACGAAAGTTTGTATCCGCTAATTTTATTAACATTAAAATCTTTTAAGTCCTGATCGATAGAAGCCAAAGTTGTCGGGGTGCCAGCAACTCCAATCAATCTTGCATTAGTAAAATCGAACTTACCTAATTTAGTGAGTGCGTTATTCACAAATTCGGTTGCTAATTGAATTTCAGCTTGAATGGGGGGGTTGTTTCTAAAAAAACGTTCCGATACTCTAACAGCTCCAACAGTAATCGAGTTAGCGCAGGTAACTTCTTTCAATGTTCCTTCCGAAATTTCGGTGCTGCCGCCACCAATATCTAATACAACAATTTTTCCTTCATCGCTAATTCCGCTGACGGCTCCACGATAACTCCAATAAGCTTCTTCTTTTCCTTCTAAAATTTCTACTTCTATACCGGTTTCAGCTTTTAGCGTTATTACAAACTCATCCTTGTTTGCCGCTTCACGAAGCACGCTTGTTCCGAAGGCTATAATTTTTTCGGGTTTATGAATTTCAATTATCTTTTGATATTCACGGAAAACATCAATTACACGACCGAAGGCAGGTTTTCCAATAAATCCATCGGCATCAATGTTCTTGCCGATTCGCGGAGTTCGCTGTTCGTATGCAAGCGTTTGAATTTGACCGTCATCAATTTCTGCTATTAAAAGCAATACAGTATTTGTTCCGATATCGATAGTTGCGATTCTCATATCTTATCCTTTATGGATTTGTATTATGATTTTTGTAGGGCGAAAGCCAACCATTCGCCTTCGGTTAATTTTTCTATAATTTTTAGATTAAATTTTTCAATCCCCGATAAAAAAGGTTTGTCATCTATAAGTAATAAACCTGAGAACAAAATCACACGCTCGGATTTAATACGTTTAACAATGTCGGGAAGCATTTCTAAAATCGTATTAAACATTATATTTGCAGTTATCAGATCGTATTTAGTTTCAGGTAGGGAAGCTAAAGCTGAATCTGATATCTCGATTTTGTCCGCTAAATTGTTAGCTGCTACATTTTCTTTTGCGTTATCAATCGACCACTCGTCGTTGTCAATACCAAGGGCACGGCTGCCTCCTAATTTGATAGCGGCAATCGCTAAAATTCCGGTTCCTGTTCCAACATCTAATACTACATCGTTTTTTTTAATATATTTTTCAAGAAGTCGAAGAGTCAATCGCGTAGTCTCGTGGTAGCCAGTCCCGAACGACATTTTCGGATCAATTTGAATAACAATTCTTCCCGAAGTATTTTCATAATTTGCCCACGAGGGTTTGATGGTTATTTTATTTCCAACCTCAATCGGCTGTATAGATTTTTCCCAAACATCGTTCCAATTCTCTTCTTGAATTTCTTTTATTTTTATATCCGAATTAGACGACAGCGTGCGAATTAAATTTTTGATTTCGGTTTTGAGTAACTCAAACTTCTCTTCACTCCATAGTGATTTATCTATGTAGCAGAGAAGTTCTGTATCAGTTTCTCCGAAGCCGTGGCAGCCAAGTTCGACCATTGTTGGCAGCAGTAATTCTTGTTGTGGTTTGCTCGCACTTATTGATATTTCAAGATAAGTTTTCATTCCCCGATGTGTTTTGTTAGTTTAATAATTCCGGTAAATTACATTCAACAGAACTTTGCCAACAACCTCAAGACTTTGAGGCGAGCATTTGTCGGGGGTGTCTTCCATCGTGTGCCAGTACCGGTTGGAATCGTCCGGGTAGTTGAAGTCAATTAAGTTAATTGTTTTAATACCGACTTCATTTAGCGGCAGGTGGTCGTCAATTATTTCGAGACCGGGTTCATCAACGAATTCAGGCAAGTTCAAATCTTTAGCGATTGACCAAACAAGTTTTATTATATCGGGTGCGTAACGGAGCGAGTAGCCTTCCTTTGGGATTTCGAGTTGTGCATCTCCAATCATATCCAACAAAATTCCGAACATCGGATTGTAATTTGCAGGTTTATTCTTTGCAAAATATTTTGATCCTCTCAAATATGCGGGAACATCGGTAGGTTTTGCATAATCTTCGCCGTCGAATAAAATTATATCAACACCAATCGGAGGTGGATTATTTTTTAAAATTCTTGCAACTTCAATTAAAACGGCTACACCGCTCGCCCCGTCGTTGGCACCATCTATTGGTTTGTCGTGATTCTTCGGGTCGAGGTCTTGGTCAGCCCACGGATGTGTATCCCAATGTGCCGCGAGTAGAATTCTTTTTTCAGAAGTTTTATTGAAGGAAGCAATAACATTAGTCAACGATAGATTTTTCCCATAAGCGACGTCGTTAAAGTTTTGGAGCTTCACTTCGTCAGCGTACTTTTGCAACTCGATATTCAAGTAGTCGAGACATTGCTTATGTGCATTCGTATTTGGAACACGAGGCCCAAAACTCACCTGTGCTTCTAAATAACGAAACGCATTATCAGCATCGAATGATGGGACTGAAATATTCTGTTTTTCTGCAACCTGTTCAGGTTTTTCCGGTTTATTTTCAGTACATCCAATCAAAAGTGCAATTAATATGAAAAGCCATAACCTCATAATTTGTCTGTAACTTACAAAAATAAAGTTAAAGGTGCAAGAAAAACTTACTTTATTTTGCTAATACTTCCACTATGGCATCCTGAATATCCCTGTAATCTTTTAGCTTGGTATAAAAATCCGGTAATACATTGTTAAAGAAGATTGAAAATGCTAACGTGTCATTATTTGAATTACGTAAATAACCGGAGAGCGACAGTGCATCGGAATGTGTTCCGGTTTTACCTCGAAAATTATTTTTGACATTTCCGGTTTGAAACCTGTTTTTCAAGGTTCCATCAACACCCGCAATAGATAAAGTGGAATAAAACCGATTATATTTTTGGTTTCGATGATAGTAGGAAAGAAGTTTTACAACCGCATTTGACGACAACAGATTGTAACGCGAAACACCGGAACCGTCGGCAATAACGATTTTGTTTGTATCAATTTCGATTGAAGATAGAAATTTATTAACCAAAGAAATACTTGCTTCAGAGTTGCCACGGGTTTTTAAAATTTCAGCCGACAAAGTTTTTAATAAGTTCTCGGAAGCCATATTGTTACTGTTCTTATTAATCTCAGACAAAACTGAGTCGATTGGACGGTCAATAGCTGCAACAGGTTTACCTCTGCTGATTGTATCAATCAAAACCGTTCCTTCAATTTTGATATTTGATTGTTCAAGTTTTTTTCTCAAAAGTTGAAGCGTAAAAAGTTCCGGCTTCCAAACACTCACGGCAAATTCTTTTCCTTTGCTGTCGAGTGGAATGTATCCCGAAACAGTGATTATATTATTGCGTTCTTTCCGGTTACGAATAACCGATAATTTTTCAATTGCGGTATCATTTATCGCGGATGTAATTGCGGAGTTGATGATATGAACATACTCGGTTTCTGGTTCGATTGTTACCTTTACTGTTTCTCCAATCTTCGCCCCCGGTGTAACGAATATTTTTACTGAATTTCCATTAATAGTTAGTGGAGTTATGAAAGCTGCGAATGGTTCCGGCTCGTCGTCCCACATCCAACCCTTCCCCCAATAATTATCGTCGAAAAAAGAAACATCTCCAATCAAATTGCCTTTAATTCTTTTAATTTTTTTGGTGAATAAATAATTTAATAGAGAATCCAAATCTCCGGTTTGAAGCAGTGGGTCGCCATAGCCCTTTAGGTATAAATTGCCATTTAGAATTGAATCAACAATTTCGCCGTCGGTAATCAGTTCGGTTTTGAAATAAAAATCTGCCGACATCAATTCAATTGCCGCACCTGTTGTGATTAATTTCATATTCGATGCAGGACGGAAAAGCTTGTTCGGATTCTTTTCGTAGATCGTTTCATTTTTTGTGAGATTAACTACTTTGATTCCAACAAAAGCAGCATCTAAAAGTTTGTTATTCAGAAGTGAATCAATTATCGATGTCCTGGTTTCATTTGAAACTATAGATATTGATTCTCCGGTCAGTTGTTCGGTAACAGGTTTTGAAATCGAACAACCCAAAAGAGAAGTGAATAACAAAACTGAAGTAATAAAAATTTGATGTATTCTCATATTTTCAACAGTTTTATTTAATTTTAATCAAAATATTCGTGAAACGGAAATCAGCTGTTGTTTGGATTTTTTGGGAAGGGGAGTGAGCGTTATAAAGGAACACGGATAAATATTGCTTGTTTATCCTTGGTTTATAGTTCGTTCGTTATGCGGGGACTTGCGTGTGGAGTTCGTGAACATACTCAATTGCGCGGAGTGCTGCAATAGTTCCGTCTGACACGGCGGTAGTTATTTGACGATAACGTTTGGCGCGTGAATCGCCGGCGGCGAACACACCAGGTATGTTCGTCTCCATAAACTCATTTGTTACGATTTCATTCCGTTCGTTCAATTCAATCAAACCTTTAATACTTTTTGTATTTGGTTCGTATCCGATTAGTATGAACACACCATCGACGTGCATTTCGATAATTTCACCGGTTACCTGATGTTCAATTTTTATTTTTTCCAGTTTTTCAGTACCGATGAACTCATTGATTTTCGATTCCATAATGAAACTGATTTTGTCGTTGTTACGGGCTTCTTCAACTGCGTGAGGAGATGCCTGGAAATGATCGAACTGATGTACAACTGTAACGTGTTTAGCATATTTCGTCAGCGATACAGCTTCTTCGAGAGCCGAGTTGCCGCCTCCGACGACTATGATTTCTTTGTCTTGGAAAAAATCGCCGTCGCACGTGGCGCAGTACGAAATTCCACGCCCTTTAAATTCTTCTTCACCGGGAACGTTTAATGTGCGCGACTTCCCGCCGGTTGCAAGAATGATTGCATCGGATGTGTATAAATCTTTTCCGCTTACTTCAACCGATTTTACATCTTCACTCAGTGAAAGATTTGTTATTCGCACATTCGATTTGATTGTTGCACCGTATTTTAGTGCCTGACTTTTCATTTGCCGTGCGAGCTGATATCCGCTGATTGTATCAATGCCCGGATAATTTGCAACTTCGTGCGTAAGAACGGTTTGCCCGCCAACCGCACCTTCGTTTATGATTAATGTTTTTACTTTTCCGCGTGATAAATATATTCCTGCAGTTAATCCGGCTGGTCCGGCTCCGATAACAATTACGTCGTAGTGTTCTCTGTTCATTTGGTAAAGTGTTGTTCGAGGATTGTACTTATCTGATCTATTGTTTGGATGCTGCTTGTCGCTTTGGCAACTTTACCTTCTTTGAAATAAACCGTGAAAGGTAAGCCGTTGAAGTTTTTCGTTTCAGGGAGCGTACGTATAACTTTTGAGACGGGGTGATCGAATGGCATATCCGAAAATTTTACGTGAGTATAATTTGGCTCAAGCTCTTCCATCGCCTCGTAAACGGGAATACACATCGGTCCCATTCGACCGCAGCAAATCATTATGTTTTCGTTTTCAGTTAATATATTTTTAAACTCATCTTCAGATGTAATATGAGTAAGATTTGTTTGAAGCATTTTATTCCTTTCGTAAAATTTTGATATAAAAGATTTTCTAATGTATGAGATGCAATGGATTAAGGAAGGATTCAAAACCAAACAATTACCCCGAAACTAGATCAGACAACAAACAGTTCTTCGATTTTATTTGCAAAAACTTTTGGAGAAACATTTTTTCCATCAATGATAGTATCATTTCCAAATTCATCTGCAACCCAATAGTAATCATAACTTTTTATTTACAGGCTGAAGTCCGCCCCACTTCTGTAATAACGCCATATTGCTTGCCCGTCCGACTGGCGGGCGTTTTTTTTGTTTAGTTTCCTTGTTTAAATCCCATTTATTCTCTATATTTTAAACGAAATCATCAAAAATACATAGAATAAATAGAAAAATGCTAAACATAATCAAAAAAATATTCGGCGATAAGCACGCTAAGGATGTTAAACGTATCCAGCCAATCGTTGAAGAGATTAACAAACATTTTGAAGAGTATAAAAATCTTACAGACGATGAGTTAAAAGGCAAAACCGTTGAATTTCGTAACCGCATCAAAGAAGCTACGTCGGAATTAGAAACTGAAATCGCAGAGATAAAAGAAAAACTAAAAGGCGAATTACCCCTCGAAGAAAGCGAACCGCTCTGGGATGAACTCGAAGTTCTTCAAAAAAATCTGGACGATACAATCGCTGAAGTATTGAATGAATTACTACCCGAAGCTTTTGCAGTAGTAAAAGATACGTGCCGCCGCTTAGTCAGTCAGTCGTGGGAAATTACCGGACATAAAATCTTATGGGATATGGTGCCATTCGATGTACAATTAATCGGTGGCGTCGTTTTACACGAAGGAAAAATTGCCGAAATGGCAACGGGTGAAGGTAAAACTTTGGTTGCAACACTCCCGATGTATCTCAATGCGCTTCCCGGTCGTGGGGTGCATCTTGTAACAGTGAACGACTACCTCGCAAAACGCGATAGTGAATGGATGGGAAAAATTTTCGAGTTCCACGGAATAACTGTCGGTTGTATCCAATCGCAGATGGATTCACAGCAGCGCCGCAAACAATACGCTTGCGACATAACTTACGGAACTAACAACGAATTCGGCTTCGATTATTTGCGCGACAATATGGTTGTTACACCCGAAGATTTGGTTCAGCGAAAACATAACTATGCAATAGTGGACGAGGTTGACTCGGTATTAGTTGACGAAGCCCGAACGCCCTTAATCATCAGCGGACCGGTGCGCGGTGAGGATAATAAATTTCAGGAAATGAAACCTCGCATTGAAAAGCTGATAAATGCTCAGAGAAATTTTGTAACTAAGATTGCTACCGAAGCTGAAAAATTTTTAGAGGAAGGAAAAACTGAAGATGCCGGTGTGCTTCTGCTGCGTGCGTACCGGGGACTACCGAAACAAAAAAAATTAATGAAACTTCTTTCCGAACCGACAAACAAGCGTCTAATGTATTCAACTGAGATGGAATATATGCGCGACCAATCACGCCGTATGCACGAAATTACCGACGAGCTTTATTATTCGATTGATGAAAAAAACCATTCCATCAATCTATCCGAGAAAGGGCGTGAACTTTTAGCATCATCTAATAAAGAGAAGGACTTTTTTATTTTACCCGATGTTGGGACTGAAGTAAGTTTGTTGGAGAACGATACAACTCTTTCTGAAGATGAGAAAATTAAAAAACGTGATGAAATAAACCAGAATTATGCCGAACGAAGCGAACGAATACACATCGTCAATCAATTGATAAAGGCATATTCACTCTACGAAAAAGACGAAGAGTATGTAGTTACCGAGGACGGAAAAGTTGCTATCGTCGATGAGTTTACGGGCCGTTTGCTTGCGGGACGCAGGTATTCCGACGGACTTCATCAAGCGATAGAAGCGAAGGAAGGAGTAAAAGTAGAGCGCGATATGCAAACGCTTGCAACTATCACGCTTCAAAATTATTTCCGCTTATACAGAAAATTAGCAGGTATGACCGGTACCGCCGAAACTGAAGCATCAGAATTTTTTGATATTTATAAACTTGATGTAATAGTTATTCCAACTAACAAACCGATGGTTCGAAAAGATGACGATGATGTGCTGTATCGGACTATCCGTGAAAAATATAATGCCGTAATTGAAGAAATTGAACAATGCCGCAAAGATGGCAGACCTGTTTTAGTAGGAACTACAAGCGTTGATGTTTCAGAAACTTTGAGTCGTATGTTGAAGCGGAAAGGATTGCCTCACAACGTTTTGAATGCGAAACATCATCAGCGGGAAGCTGAAATTGTTACGAATGCCGGTCTGCCCGGAAATGTAACCATAGCAACAAATATGGCTGGTCGTGGAACGGATATTAAATTGGGCTCGGGTGTGCGTGAAGCAGGCGGCTTGCATATAATCGGAACTGAACGTCACGAAGCCCGCCGAATCGATAGGCAGTTGCGAGGTCGTTCGGGTCGTCAAGGCGATTCGGGTTCATCGCGGTTTTATCTTTCGCTCGAAGATGACTTGATGCGGTTGTTTGGCAGCGATAGAATTTCCAGAATTATGCAGCGACTTGGTTTGAAAGAAGGCGAAGTAATCCAACATCCGATGATTACCCGTTCGGTCGAACGTGCACAGAAAAAAGTTGAAGAAAACAACTTCTCAATTCGTAAACGTCTCCTTGAATACGACAACGTGATGAATCAACAGCGAGAGGTAATTTATACGCGCCGCCGTCATGCTCTTTTAGGTGAACATCTTCGCGATGATATTCACTTGATGCTAAAAGATTTTATAGATGATCTGATTGAAAAACATTATGATGAAGGAGAAATTGAAGAACTTAAAGAAACATTACGGACTAATTTATTAGTCGAATTCAAAATACAACCCGACCGTTGGCAATCGCTCGGTAAAGATGGTGTGGCGGATGAAGTTTACAAAGCGGCAATCGAATTTTATAAACGTAAAGAAGAACGCATCGGCGCCGAGAATATGGCGATGTTAGAGAAAATGGTAACGCTGCAGGTGATTGATGAGAAGTGGCGCGACCATTTGCGTGAGATGGACGACTTGAAAGAAGGAATTCACATGCGTGCGTACGGACAGAAAGACCCGTTAATTGAGTATAAAGGTGAATCATTCAAGATGTTTCGGGAGTTGTTAGGATTGCTGATGAACGATACAATTTCGTTAGTATTTAAATTATTCCCAACACCGACTGAAGCTGTTCCTATGCGTCGTGTTCGACAACCGAGACAGGATGAGATGACTTTATCGCATCAGGAATCTCTCGGAATGGGGCTTGCGGCTAACCGTCCGCCGGCAAGTTCTGAACAACAACAGCGAGGTCAACCTCAAGCGTCCGGTAAAAATATTCAGCCAATTCGTGTCGGTGAAAAAGCCGGACGTAACGACCCCTGCCCGTGCGGAAGCGGTAAGAAATTTAAGCATTGCCATGGATAATGACCAATCACAAATAAACCCAATCTTCAAATGCGGTTATGTTGTAATCGTCGGCGAGCCCAATGTTGGAAAATCAACCTTGATGAACACGCTCCTCGGACAGAAAATTTCCATCGTAACTAACAAGCCTCAAACAACGCGACACAAACTTTTAGGAATTCTCTCATCCGAGAGTTATCAAATTATTTTCCTTGATACTCCCGGTTTGTTGAAACCCAAATACAAACTTCAGAGTTTTATGATGGATGCGGCATATTCCGCCATAAATGATGCTGATTTAGTTTTTATGATGGTTGATGCGGAAGATAAGGTTGATAAAAAAAATGATAACGATATAACATTCGACATAATAAAAAAAATTAACAAACCAACTTTCTTAGTCATCAATAAAGTAGATTTAGTAAAGAAGTTCTCGCTTTTACCCATCATCGATTTTTACTCTAACAAATTTCCTTTTGTAGAAATCTTTCCAATATCTGCATTGAACGGAATCGGAACGGACGATTTACTGAAGAGTTTAGTAGATAGCTTACCCCTTCATCCACCCTATTATCCTACAGATTCTGTAAGCAACGCATCGGAAAGATTTTTCGTAAGCGAAATTATCAGGGAAAAGATTTTCGAAAAATATAAACAAGAAATTCCTTACTCTACAACAGTCGAAATAATAGAATTTAAAGAACGTATAGTGAAAAAAGATTTCATATCTGCCGAGATTTATGTTGAAAGGCAATCTCAAAAAGGGATACTGATAGGAAAGAAAGGCGATGCGTTGAAAGCAATAGGCGAATCAGCCCGCGCAGACCTCGAAAAGTTTTTAGGCAGAAGTGTGTTTCTCGAACTTCACGTAAAAGTACGTGAAAAATGGAGAGATAGCGAAGCATGGCTGAAACGCTTAGGATATAAAAATTAAATGACAAGCGATAGATTAAGAATTAGTTTAGGTTTTATTTTTGCTTCACTTATCTGGGGCTCTACGTGGCTTGTTATTAAAGCCGGGTTTGAGAGTATTACACCATTTTATGGTGCAACATTTAGGTTTATTATTGCAGTAATTATTTTATGGTTGATTATCAAAATTAAAAAAATACCTTTACCCCTTGATAAGGATTCAATAAACGTTTATTTAATTGCCGGATTGCTTTCGTTCAGTGTCCCGTTTGCTATGGTCTATTGGGGGCAGCAATATATTCCATCGGGACTGTCTTCTATCTTGTTTGCTTTATACCCTTTTTTTGTTGGAGTGTTGTCACATTTCACCTTACCAAACGAACCGCTGAATATTTTCAAAATAATCGGCGTAGTTTTAGGGTTTTCGGGCATACTAATGATTTTTGCTGATGATATCAGTTGGGCGAGCGAATTAACAAATGCCGGTATGATTGCCATAATTGGAAGTTCATTTTTACAAGCTCTATCACTGGTGTTAATAAAAAAATATGGAAAGGATGTAAATCCGTTTCATTTGAATATTGGTGGAATGGTTATAGGTGTTGTTGTGCTTTTTTTCTTTGCGATTGCTTTTGAAGATGTATCTAAAAACAAATTCGATTTTATAGGAATCGGATCGATTCTTTATTTGGGAATATTTGGTTCGGTGGTAGCATTTTCAATTTATTTCTGGATGCTCAAGCGTGTCGAAGCTGTCTATCTTTCGCTTCTCGCATTTGTTACACCGATATTGGCTGTTATTTTAGGAGGAGTAGTATTGAACGAGAGACTCGATTTTCATATTTTTCAGGGCGCCGCCTTGGTATTGGCTGGTATTTTAATTTCAAACGGTAAACAATTTATTAGCATTTTAAATAAAAAAAAATAATTATGAAAAAATCATATATAAATATATTATTAATATTGTGGGTAGTACTTTTTGCCCAATCTCAGGATTTTTTTCGGGTTGGAAAATTTGAAGCGCAATCGGTTTTTAATAAAACAGTTTCAATAAATTCAAGTAAGCCCTTCGATGTTCTTCATTATAAATTAGATGCAAATCTTGCAATGGAGGATAGCAGTTTTTCGGGGACTATGAAAATGAAAATTTTAATTACTAAACCCACCGATTCACTTACTATGCATTCGGTTGGATTAGTTTTCTTATCATTGAAAGTAAATAGCAATCAAGCGGCGTATCAATTCTATCCAACGGCAGAAACTTTTACTATTCATCTGGGGCGCACGTTCGTTGCTCCGGAAACAGTTGAAGTAGATATTAATTATTACCGCGATCTTGCGTTCTCCCGTCATCCGATGCGGTTGGGGTATTATTGGTTTCGGAAAAGCCCCGGTGCACCAAATCATATTGAAGAAAACATCGGTTACACAATGTCGGAACCCTCCGATGCCCGCTTGTGGATGCCTTGCTACGACGACCCATCCGACAAAGTAAAGTGTGAAATAAACGCTACTGTTCCGCAAGGTTACCAAGCCGGATCGAACGGTTTACTTATCGGAGTTTCGCAAAATGGCGATAATACAATCACGTACAAGTGGCGAGAAGATTCACCGATTACAACTTACTTAATGGTAATTACTGCGTCGAAGTATTCGAAGTATTCGCAATATTATCGTCGGGTTACAAACCCAAGTGATAGTATTGAGATAGTAAATTATATGTGGCAAATGGATTCAGCGGGGACAACCTGGAATGCTGTTAAAGCGTTTGAGAATGTTCCGCAAATGATGGAAGTTTATTCAACAATTTTTGGTGAATATCCGTTTGCAAAGTATGGTCACGCAGTTGCTTATCCGTTTTATTACGGAGGGATGGAACATCAAACACTTTCCACAATCCATCGTGGTTGGTTGAGTGTTGGGGCTTATCCGTTTTACGAAGATTGGATAGCTCACGAACTTGTGCATCAATGGTGGGGGAATTTAGTTACGTGCGAAACTTGGAAAGATATCTGGCTCAACGAGGGTTTTGCTACTTACTCAGAAATGTTGTGGCGCGAGTTTGCTTACGGAATTCAAAGTCGTGATGAGTTGTTGAACCGCTACACACGTTTTACAGATGGTTCCTGGAAATATGCGATATATGATCCCGTAGGACAGGGAATAAAATTATTTACCGGTAATGTATACCAAAAAGCAGGCTGGGTTTTACACATGTTTAGAAATGTAGTTGGCGACTCTGTTTTTTTCAAAATACTCCACAACTATCGCGATGCACATTATTATGGAACTGCAACCACTCAAGATTTTATTGATGCAGTGAACACAACAACAGGCATCAATTACGATTGGTTTTTCAATCAGTGGATTTACGGAAAAGGTTGGCTGAAATTGGGTTATGAAACTGCTTGGGATAATGATAACAAACTACTCACACTTATTTTGCATCAGCAACAGGAATTAACTTGGCCCACTTACAAGATGCCGGTTGAAATTAAATTTTACATTCGGGACACAGATACGTTAGTAACAGTTTGGGATAGCTTGCGAGTCCAAAGTTTTCAGTTCGCTTTTGAGTTCCGACCGGATAGTTTGAAGATTGATCCGAACAATAAAATTTTGAGGCAGATAAGTACTACGCCTGTTTCAGTGAATGAAGAAGATATTTATGGTTTTCAACTATTTCAAAATTATCCAAATCCGTTTAACCCTGCTACAACAATCGCATATCATATTACGAAAAGTAGCTACATTACTTTGAAGGTTTATGATTTGTTAGGCAGAGAAGTCGAAACGTTGATTGACGGATCGAAAGAGGCGGGTAGTTACTTGATTGACTGGAATGCAGAGTCCGTCACTGGCGGATTACCAAGCGGCATATATTTTTACCGTATGACTGTAACTGATGGAAATAAAACAAATTATACGCAAACAAAGAAATTAGTATTAATAAAATAATCTATAAATATTCAAAACTCAATCCGCCCGCCGAAGCTTTAGCGTAGGCGGGAATCCCAAATCATAAATCATAAATCCGAAATCCCTTGTCTCGTTTTAAACTTTACATAGAATACGATGGCACGCGTTACAGCGGCTGGCAAATTCAGAAAAATGCACAGACTGTTCAGGGGGCGATTCTTGATGCGGCGTATAAAGTTTTTCAAATACAAGATTTAGAAGTGTACGGTTCAGGCAGAACTGATGCCGGCGTGCATGCCCTTCAACAAATTGCCCACCTCGAAGTTCGGACTATGCTTGCTCCTGAAATTATCAGGGTGAGACTGAACGATGAATTGCCCGGAGATATCAATATAATCGAAGTTGAAAAAGCCGCAAAGAATTTCCACGCCCGCCACGATGCAGTAGCCCGCAGTTACTTGTATCAAATTACAAGGAGAAGAACTGCATTCGGTAAGCGTTACGTTTGGTGGCTCAAAGAAAAATTTGACTTTCAGAAAATGCAGGAAGCATCTAAACTGTTTGTGGGTATGAAAAATTTGCAGTCATTTACTGCCGATGACCCTGAAGAAAAATCCACAAAAGTATTGATTGAAGAAATTGAAATGAAAGAAGCCGGCGACTTGATATTGATAAGGATTTACGGCTCTCATTTTTTGTGGAAACTTGTTCGCCAGATTGTGGGAGTTATTGTAGAAGTGGGGAGCGGAAAACTTGCGCTTGATAAAGTTCAGCATTACATCAAAATAAAATCCAATGAGCCGGCAAAATTCTCCGCACCGCCGTCAGGACTGTTTTTAGAACGAGTTTATTATCAGGGCGATCAGAAACTCCAGAAGTTAGAACCGGTTTTAAGTGTCGTTACATCTCCCCATAAAAATTTATGAATCCATACTTAGTAATAATTCTTTTTGCTCTTCTAATAGAATATATTCTGGAACTAATCGCCGACCTTCTTAACCTCAAAACACTCTCTGCCGTTCTGCCTAATGAGTTCAATGGCATCTATGATGAAGAGACATACAAAAAATCACAAACTTATACATACACGCGGACTGTATTTGGTATCGTCGAATCAAGTTTTAGTCTCGTTATAACCTTTGTATTCTGGTTCCTCGGTGGTTTTAATTACCTCGATATTATAGTTCGTGATTTGCAGCTTGGTTTTGTTTTCACAGGAATAGCGTATATCGGTATTCTCATCATCATCAGGTCAATTCTTTCAATGCCGTTTAGTATTTACTCGACTTTTGTTATTGAAGAAAAATTTGGATTTAACAAGACCACCGTAAAAACTTTTATCACAGACATTCTCAAAGGTTTACTGCTTGGCGCCATTCTCGGTGGATCGCTACTGTTAGGCATTCTTGTCTTGTTCGAATATGCGGGTGTCTTTGCGTGGTTGTATTGTTGGACTGCGGCATCGGTTTTTGTGCTTTTTATTCAATTTGTAGCACCGACTTGGATAATGCCGCTGTTTAACAAATTCACTCCGCTCCAGGATGGAGAGTTGAAAGAGTCGATAGTTTCTTATGCTAAGTCGGTTAAGTTCTCATTGCGCGATGTTTACGTTATGGACGGCTCGAAACGGTCGAGTAAATCGAATGCATTTTTTACAGGATTCGGTAAAAATAAACGTATTGCTCTTTTCGATACATTAATTCAGAAACATACAATCCCGGAGTTGGTTTCAGTGCTTGCTCATGAAATTGGTCATTACAAAAAGAAGCATATAATTCAGGGAATGATTATCAGCATATTGCATATGGGATTGATGTTCTTCCTGCTGTCGATATTCGTAACTCAGCCTGGGTTATTCGATGCATTTTTTATGGAGAACATTTCTGTTTATGCAGGACTGTTGTTCTTCGGTATGCTTTTTACGCCGCTTGAGTTTTTGGTTTCCTTAGCGTTAAATGCTTTATCGAGAAAGCATGAATACGAAGCAGATAGGTTTGCAGTCGAAACAATGAAATCTTCAGAACCATTTGTTGATGCGTTGAAAAAATTATCAAAGGACAATCTTTCGCACTTAACTCCGCATCCGTTTTATGTTAAGATGAATTATTCGCACCCGCCTGTGGTTGAGAGGATAATTGCTATAAAATCCGAAATCCAAATTCATATCTGATTCTATAATCTCCGATTCTAATTTTGTAATCCATCAGGTTTTATTTTTGCGATCACTGATATAATCATCAAGAAACATGTAATCACCGGTTTTATAAGCGACACGTGCTTCATGAATCTCAGATTTTACTTTCGGATCTGCAAGTAGTGTATCTTCTTCCGCTTGTTCTAATTGTTCATGTAATAGTTTCCATAACCGCAGTTTTTCGGTTAAAGATAAATTATTTATTGTATTCAATAGGGATTCAAACGGGACAGAAATATTGATTGGGTCAATTGCCATATTATAAATCCTTTCTATGTGTATTATATATAAATTACGAAATAATATCAACTCCTCATCCGTTTTATGTTAAGATGAATTACTCGCACCCGCCTGTTGTTGAGAGGATAAAAATTATACAGCGAATTCAATAATAGGGTCAGCGCGGTCAATCTTTAATCCCATCTGTACCAAGTATGGATTCTTTTTTGTCAGGAGTACAAGAAATGTAATGATCCCGAACGCAAGCGTAAGACCCGCTATAATAAACGGGAGTAAATATTTGTTGTCCATCTCTTGTTACGTCTAATTATTATTGCTTTATTTCGACTGAATAATAACAAAAATTTTTATAAAGTCAAACTTTATCAGCTTTTGCTTTCTTCTCAAAATCTGCTTAAAATAAATCTATGAAATTAGGCAATCTAAATATCGCTCAACCAATCGCACTCGCACCTATGGAAGGTATTACAGATACCTCTTTCCGAATAATCTGTAAACGCCTCGGCGCCAATATCGTTTATACCGAGTTTGTTAATGCCGAAGGATTAGTCCGTTTATCTGAAAAGACAAAACATAAAATGTATTTCACGGAAGAAGAGCGGCCAATCGGTATTCAAATCTACGGCGGTCTCGAAACCTCGATGGAAGGTGCGGCTAAGATGGCTGAAGAAATGCAGCCAGATTTCATAGACATTAACGCCGGTTGTTGGGTTAGAAACGTGGTTGGTCAGGGTGCCGGTGCGGGACTGCTTAAAGATATTTCAAAAATGGAAAGTGTAGTTTCAACAGTCGTGAAATCAGTTAGTTTACCCGTGACAGTCAAAACACGATTGGGTTGGGACGATACCAATATTAAAATAATCGAAGTTGCAAAAATGGTGGAGAGTGTGGGGGCAGCAGCTTTGACAGTCCATTGCCGAACTCGTTCACAAGCCCACAAAGGCAAAGTTGATTATAGCTGGATACCGAAAATCAAGCAGGCAGTTAAGATCCCAATTATAGTCAATGGCGGAATCACTACACCTGAAATTGCTAAGTATGTTTTCGATTCAACTGGCTGCGATGGAATTATGATTGGGCAAGGTGCGATTCAAAATCCGTGGATATTTAAAGAAACAAAATATTACTTAAAAACTGGTGAACATTTGACGCCAGTTACAATCGAAAAGCGAATTGAGACATTAATTGAACATCTAAAACTTTCGGTGCAATTCAAAGGCGAGCGAACCGGTGTAATTGAATTCCGGAAATATTATACAGGATATTTGAGAAACGCTCCCGATGTTGCAAAACTCCGAAACGAGTTAATGAAATTTACTGAAGTAGAGCCGATAGTAGAAAAATTGAAAAGCTATTCAGCTGTTACGCACGGAAATCAGTTTCAAGCTTGAATCTTAATGAAGTAATTATTAAATTTGATTAAACCTTTCACACAATTTCTCCCTAAAAACTTGTCGTTTTCACGCCGACTATTTTTTAAAAATATGAAAACTGGCAGTAGGGTCGGATTATGGATAACAAACAAATCGCAGAAATATTGGAAGAAATCGGAACGCTGCTTGAATTAAGAGGCGAGAACCTCTTCAAGTGCCGTGCGTACCATAACGCCTCGCGTGTCGTTGCTGCTCTAACAACTGAATTGAGTCTATTAATCGAGAGTGGTGAGATCAAAAAAGTAAAAGGAATCGGTGAAGGTTTAGCCGAAAAGTTGGCTGAACTTGTTGATACGGGCAAACTCAAATATTACGAGGAGTTAAAAAAGTCGCTTCCGTCTGGATTACTCGATATGCTTCGGATACCGGGTTTAGGCCCTAAGCGGATCAAGATTTTATATGACAAACTGAACATCACAACAATCGAGAAACTAAAAGAAGCTGCTGAAAAAAAAGAGCTCGAGGAACTCGATGGGTTCGGCGAAAAAATAGAAGTAAATATTTTAAAAGGCATCGAGCAACTAAAAAAACACGCCGATAAATTTCTCTATCCCGTAGCCAAAAAATCTGCTGATAAAATTATCAGCGATTTAAAGAAACTAAAATCGGTTCTCCAAATTGAATTAGCAGGAAGTTTACGGCGTAAGAAAGAGATTATCGGAGATATCGATATTCTTGTGAGTGCTAAAATAAAAGATACACCAAAAATAATGGATGCTTTCGTGAAGTATCCTGATGTCGCTGAAGTTATTGCAAAAGGTGAAACAAAATCAAGCGTCATCCTGCAAAACGGAATCCACTGCGATTTGCGTGTAGTGAGTGAAGCAGAATTCCCGTTTGCTCTGGCATACTTTACAGGAAGCAAGGAACACAATGTTGAGATGAGGTCGCTCTCGAAAAAATTTGGTATGAGTTTAAATGAATACGGTTTCTCTGAAATTGGAACAGAAGAAACGAGAGGCAAATCAAAACAAAAAATAAAATGTAAAACCGAATCGGAAATTTATAAAACACTTGGACTTGAATTCGTTGTACCCGAACTGCGTGAAAATTCTGGAGAACTTGAAGCAGCGGCGACCGGAAAACTTCCGAACTTAATAGAGGAAAATGATATACGTGGCACATTCCACTGCCATACAAAATACAGCGACGGTTTCAACACACTTGCCGAAATGGCTGAAGCTTCGCAAAAACTAGGTTGGGAATATTTAGGAATCGCTGAACATAGCAAATCGGCAGCGTATGCCGGCGGGCTTGATGAAAACAAAGTTAAACAACAGTTAGAAGAAATTGATGGCTTGAACAAATCTTTCAAAAATTTTCGTATATTGAAAGGGATTGAGGTAGATATTCTTTCCGACGGAAGTTTAGATTTTTCCGATAAAATTTTAGAACTTTTTGATTTTGTAATTTGTGCAATTCATACTAAATTTAATATGCCGGAAAAAGATATGACCAGACGGATTATAAAAGGTATGAAAAATAAATATGTTACAATGCTTGCTCATCCGACAGGAAGATTGCTGCTCGAACGTGAACCTTATCCTGTGAATATGTTTGAAATAATTAAAGCAGCATCCGATTTCGGAAAAGTTATTGAAATTAATGCACATCCGTCGCGCCTCGACCTCGATTGGAGGTTGTGCAAGTTCGCGAAAAAGACAGGTGTAAAAATAGCAATCAATCCGGATGCGCATAATATCAATAGTTTAACTGACGTTTTTTACGGTGTTGGTATTGCACGCAAAGGATGGCTCGAAAAATCGGATGTTATAAATACTCGCTCGCTCAAAGATATTACTAAATACTTAAATATTAAATAATTTATAAACGTTATGCGAAATTTATTTTGGGGCTTGGTTTTAATAACTCTAGGGGTTCTTTTCCTATTAGATAATTTGGGAATTGCTGACTTTAGTTATTTAATACGAACTTATTGGCCCGTTATTTTTATCCTGTGGGGTATTCACGTTTTATTAAGAAAAAAAAATCAAAGCCATATTGAAATAACTACTGAACCGTCGGAGTCTCTTGGCGACTTGATTCATCGTTCAAATATTTTTGGAGATGAATCGTTTTCTGTAAATTCACAAAATTTTAAAGGCGGTTCTATCTCAAATGTTTTCGGTGATATTAATTTAGATTTGTCGAAAACTGTAATCGCTGACGGTGAACACGTACTTCGTCTCAATTCAGTTTTTGGTGATACAATTATTCAAGCTCCAAAAGATTGCGCTATTGCAGTTACAGCGAGTGTTGTCTTCGGTGATTTAAAAGTTTTTAATGAAAAAGCTGAGGGGATTTTTAAAGACATTAATACATCCTCACCCGGTTATCAAACGGCTTCAAAAAAAATCAGAATTCACGTCTCACAAATTTTTGGTGATTTGAGATTATTATGAGCATATACAAAGCATTATCACACGAACCACGAATGATTTGCTGTTCATCCCTTTATCAATTAAAAGAGGGTGAAATCAAAGAAACATACTTGAAATCTTTTAAGAGTATGCAGCAACATTTGGAAAAAGAAACCGAGAAAATCGAAAAAACCTTAATTAAGTATTCTGAAAAATTATTAGATAAAAATACCGAGATGCTTACAACCATTTTGGGCGAATACTTGCAAACTCCGTTACAACAAGATAACGAAGAAATCCGAAAGACTCTGAGAGATTCTTTAGAAAAATTAACGACACAGTTTTCGTTAAACATAAAGTACGGACTTGAGATGGCGTATATTTCGGAAGTTGTTGTGTTGCCGACTCAGTATGCACTGCTGAAGCGTCTCGAAAAAGCGGGGAGCGATTATCTGAAAACAATTGGCTTTGAGGCGGGTAAGGAACAGAGGAAGATCTATGAAACGCTTTTGATTTTTGAAAGCAGCATTAATCTCGATTTGATAGAACAAATGCTTCTTAAAAAAAATTATGGAGACCAGCTGCACATTGATATTTCACAAAACTCATTGTATAACCTGATTTATTCATCGGGTGCAGCGGCAAATCGGTTATTAGAGAAAGAAGTCTTCGAGGTTGCTTTCTTTTTTGCACAACCGCAAGACGTTCCTGACGATGTATTTCAAACTTCGATGAACGAGATGCTCGATAAATTATGGGTCTCTCTCAAAATTCCGTATATAACTTTAATGAAACGAAAACTTGGTTTTGGAAAAGGTTCCGAGTTTGTTCTACGGTTGTATCTACCTGAGGCACACGAACATCTGACGGAAACGCTACGTTGGCTTTCGATGTATAAAGAAGTTGGATTTGTGCGGCAGGCACTGATTGATGAAGGGAAATTAGTAACTAAAAAATTGATAAAGTAATGCCATCTAAAGAATCATTCGTCGAGTTAAAATTTCGCATCAAAAAAATTATCGGAGTATTACAAAAAGAGTATCCATTACATGGAACTGCTCTTACACACGATAGTCCACTCGAATTATTAGTTGCTACAATATTATCAGCTCAATGCACCGATGAAAGGGTGAATAAAGTAACTCCGCAATTATTTAAAAAGTATAAAACTGTAAAACAATTTGCCGAAGCGAATATTACAGAGCTTGAAAGTATTATAAAGTCGACCGGCTTTTACCGTGCAAAAGCAAAAAGTATAATAAATTGCTGCAGAGTATTAATCAAAAATTATAATGGTAATATACCAAAAGATATTATCGAGCTGATCAAATTACCCGGTATCGGTCGCAAAACTGCCAATGTAGTTTTAGGCAGTGCGTTCGGCATCGTTTCCGGAATTGTAGTTGATACTCATGTAAAAAGACTTTCAGAAAGGCTTGGCTTCTCGGCGCAGACTAATCCCGAAAATATTGAAGTTGATTTGATGAACATCGTTCCGCAAAAATACTGGATTGATTTTGGAAATTATCTGATTTGGCACGGTAGAAAAACTTGCCAGGCTCGTAAACCAAAATGTCTCGAGTGTTGTATCAACGGCTTCTGTTTTTCAAAGTCGAAAATTATTAAATGAGCAAATGAATCAAACACAAACTATCGATGATGTTGCTCTGAACGAAAAGAACCGGACAAAGATTGTAATCGGTGTAATGTTCGGCGTAACGCTTGCCGGACTCGATGCTACTGTCGTTGGTACAGCTATGCCTACAATAATTTCGGTTCTTGGAGGTATGGCGCTTTATACTTGGGTCTTCTCGGCTTATATGTTAACTACGGCAATCTCGATGCCCCTCTGGGGCAAGCTGTCGGATGTATATGGAAAGAAACCTCTTTTTCAAATTGCAGTTTTGTTTTTTCTAATCGGTTCAATACTTTCGGGAGCTTCTCAAAATATGGTTCAGTTAATTATATTTAGAGGAGTTCAGGGTATTGGCGCCGGAGGTTTAGCGGCAGTGTCGTACGCATTAATCGGGACCATATTCCCGCCAGCAAAACGAGGACGCGGTGCGGGAGCTTTAAGTGCTACATGGGGAATTTCAAGTCTGTTAGGTCCGCTCACCGGAAGTTTTATAGTTACTCACTTCGATTGGCAGTGGGTATTCTTTATTAATATTCCTGTTGGTATCCTTTCAATCATAATCATTCACATTAATTTTAAAGAAATTACACAGGCAAAAAGAGAACGGATCGATTATGCAGGAGCTGCCATTTTTATTGCGTCAGTGTTTTCGTTATTGATGGCTTTTCTTTTGTTTGGAAAAGGATCGGCTTTCTTCTCGTTCAATGTAACAGGATTAATCATGGTTTCTGTTATTTTCATATTCGCTTTTATTACTAATGAAGGTAAGTTTGGCGATCCGATTATTCGTATCGATTATTATCGGGACCGTGCGTTCGGGGTTGGAAATTTGCTTGCTTTTCTTGCCGGGTTCGCGATGTACGGCATTATCAGTTTTGTGCCATTGTTCGTGCAATCTATTCAGGGGGGAAGTCCGTTAACGGCTGGTTTAGCCATTATGCCGATGGCGCTTGCATGGTCGGCAGCAAGTTTTTCAGCGGGACGCTTAATTCAGAAATACGGCGAAAAATTGTTTATCCGGCTCGGCTTGGTATTGATGGCAACTGGATTTTTAGCGGCAACGTTTGTTCACTACGATTCGTCGATGTATTTTGTAATAATATTTGTATCGTTTATCGGGGCCGGTATGGGTTTCAATACTCCTGCAATTTTAGTTACAGTTCAAAATAGTATGAACAAAAACGTCATCGGTGTAGCAACTTCTTCACAAATGCTCGCAAGAACACTCGGCGGTACTATGGGCGTTAGCATTATGGGCACAACGTTAGCCCGCTCGATGTTGGTTGAATTCAGTGAATTATCAAAAACCGGGAAACTTAATTCACTCCCGGAGGTAGTCCAAAATCATTTCGGCGAGCCTCACGAATTACTTAGTTCCCACTTGCGTGGTCTGATGCAACAACAAGACCTTGTAACGGTTTTATCTGTTTTTACAAATAGTTTGCAAAATGTTTTTTTTGTAGCTTTAACAATAGTGATACTCGGATTTATAGTAAGTTGGTTATTACCAAAATCAAAAGTTTAACTATGAAAGGAGAAAAGTTTCATGTGTTACACAAAAATAATTTTACTTTTCTCGTCGTTTCTGTTTACGTTTTCGGTGTCCGCCGACGAGATTAATCTCGAAAGAAGAGTTGGTAAAAAATTTCAAAAAATTACTGTTAAGGATGTTATCGTAGTCGAAGAAACTCAGAGCTGTATCCGCTATCTGCGGTTCAACAAAGAATCCCAATCGCCCGAACCCCGGCTTGCCAATAAAACAGAAGGGGGCGATGACCGTTGTGCGGTTGCAATTAAATCTTCCGACGATGATCGGCGGAAGATTATAGCTAACTGGAAGAAACGAGCATTCACTGCAAAAGTAATTTTAACTGATGGTTCAACACACACAGTAAATTGCATATCAATTAAATACCCGTTATCTTCATCGCTCAAAAATGAAGCATTACCGGAATGGCATAAACCTGCTCTGCTTCTACGAAATGGCGATGAGTTGAAGTTTCCAAAAATTAAAAAATTGCAAATGGACATTAAATCGGCGATTGTTGCAGTTGAATACAAAGATGGTAAACAGCAAAGTCTTCAATATGTAATAAAACGGCGTATTCATAACGGCGATTTACCCGGCGTATTAACAGGTGTTACTGATGCTTTTGCATATTTCAGAGTAACGATAGACAAAATAAAAGAAATAGAATTCATTGAGTAATTATGAACGCAGTTACAGACCATTATAGATTGTTTTTCAAGGAAAGTCCACTACCAATGTTTGTTTATGATGTAGGGACTTTAAAGTTTCTTGAAGTAAATGATGCGGCTCTGTATCATTACGGTTATTCTCTGGAAGAATTTTTGCAAATGACAATTCTCGATATTCGTCCGGCTGAAGATATTCCATTGATTTTGGAACACCTCAAAAAGATCTATAGGCAAATCGAAAAATCGGGTTGTTGGAGACATTTGAAAAAAGATGGTTCTATTATCTGGGTTGAAATAACAGCGCACGAAACAATATTCGAAGGACGGCAGGCGCGATTTGTATTAGTGAAAGATATCACTGAGCAGCGACTAATGCAGGAGGCTTTTCGGTTAGCGGAAGAAAAATATCGCAAACTTGTTGAACTTTCTCTTGTGGGAATCTATATTATCCAGGATGGGAAATTTTTATATGTGAATCCTCATTTGGCAGAAATTACAGGTTACTCTCAGGAGGAAATAATCAACACCAAAACGATTGCGGACCTTGTTTATGAGGATGACAGGGAATTAGTATTCCAAAACATACAGAAAAGATTTAGTGGTGAAGCCGATAAAATCCGTTATTCATTCCGGGGGAAAAGGAAAGACGGAAATATTGTATTCGTCGAGGTTCACAGCACAATAACTGAATTTAACGGAAAACCGGCAATTATTGGAACACTATTGGATATCACCGAACGTAAAAATGCCGAAGAAGCACTGCGTTACCATTATGAAATCGGGAAATTGATTGTAAAAATTTCTACAAATTTTGTAGATCTTTCTGCCGATGAAATCGATATCGGAATAGAGAGAGCATTGAAAGAAGTTGGTGAATTTATAGATGTTGACCGAAGTTATGTTTTTTTATTTTCTGAAAACATGAGGAGGATGGATAATACACATGAGTGGTGTGCCCGCGGAATTGAATCTGAAATCGAAAGCTTAAAAAATGTTCCGACCGCACAGATGCCTTGGTGGATTGAACAGATTACAAGATACAATGTCATCAACATCCCAAATGTAAACGAGCTCCCTGAAGAAGCAATTAATGAGAAAAAAATTTTCTTATCTCAAGATATAAAATCGTTGATATGTGTTCCGTTAATTCATGGTAAAAATTTATTGGGCTTTTTAGGTTTCGATTCTGTACAGAAAAAAAGAATTTGGGGCGAAGAAGCTGCTACATCATTGTTGATGCTTGGAGAAATTATAGCAAACGCATTACGGAGAAAAGTTGTAGAAAAACAACTTGAAAAACTTTCAAGCGCTGTAAAACAAACAGGCGATAGCGTTGTTATTACAGATAAAGAAGGAATTGTCGAGTTCGTCAATCCCTCGTTTATTCAATTAACAGGATACAGTTCCGAAGAAGTTATAGGTAAAAAACTAAATGTCCTAAAATCGGGTAAACACAATTCAAAATTTTATAAAAAACTTTGGGACACAATTTGCAGTGGAAAATCGTTCCAAACTGAAATTGTTAATCGGAAAAAAGACGGAATGCTTTATCAACAGGATTGTACCATCACACCAATTAAGGATGGTAAAGGCGAGATAACACATTTCATCTCCACTGCCCGTGATATTACAGAACGGATACGGATCGAAGAAACTCGGAAACGACTTACAGCAATTCTCGAAGCAACTACCGACTTTGTATCGAGTGCGGATTTGAATCATAATATTCTATTCATAAATCGTGCTGGCAGAAAACTTGTCGGTATAGGTGAATTTGAAGCGGTAACTAATCTAAAAATAGCTGATTTTCATCCGACATGGGCAAGCGATATTATCTTAAAAGTTGGTGTGCCCACCACATTGTGTGAAGGAACTTGGCATGGCGAAACTGCTTTACTCACTCGTGATGGCAATGAGATACCCGTCTCACAAGTCATAATTGCTCATAAAGATTCATCAGGAAACGTGGAATATATTTCCACTATAGTCCGTGATATAACGGAGATTAAAAAAGCAGAAGAAGCCTTACGTTTAAGCGAAGAGCAATACCGCTTATTGGTTGAAAATCAGTCGGACCTGTTAGTGAAGATGGATTTGGATGGGCGATTCTTGTTTGTCAGCCAGACTTATTGTGATTTGTTCGGAAAAACTAAGGAAGAGTTATTGGGGAGCATCTTTATGCCTTTAGTTCATGAGGAAGACAGAAACCATACTGCTGAAAAGATGAAAAATCTTTTCAAACCGCCTTATACATGCTATGTAGAACAGCGAGCAATTACAAAATACGGCTGGCATTGGCTGGCGTGGTCGGATAAAGCCGAATTAGATGAAAACGGTAAAGTTGTTGCGATAATCGGCAGCGGACGCGATATATCGGACAGCAAAAAGGCAGAACAGGAAATATTATTAGCAAATATAAAATTAGAACACCTGTTAAAAGAAGCCACAAAACGTAAAACGGAGTTAGAAAAATTATCGAATGACCTCGTTTTTGTAGAAGAAAGAGAGCGGAAAAAATTTTCACGTGAATTGCACGATAGTTTGGGGCAAGCGCTAACTGCATTAAAAATAAATTTAGATTTATCCGATACGACTATGCAGGAAGATATCTTGAAATCAAAAGAGTACATTGAGGAATGCCGGAATTTGGTTGACGAAGCAGTTCGTGAAGTAAAGCAAATATCTTACGATTTGAGGCCCTCAGTTTTGGACGACTTCGGATTGAATGCAGCGCTACGACTCCAAACATCGCAATTTCAAAAACGGGTTGGTATTTCGACTATCTTGAATCTTGAAGTAGAAGACCGCCGCTACGATCCCACGATTGAAACTGTCATTTATAGGATTGTGCAAGAAATTTTAACGAATATCGTAAAACACTCGCAAGCTAATCAGGTAAGTATTCAACTTTTTAAACGTGATAATGTTTTAGTCCTAACTGTTTCGGATAACGGGATTGGATTTGATATGGATAAGTTAACTAAACGTGAAGAGCAGGAGGCACATTTCGGATTGAGAAATATTCAGGAGAGAGTTGAATTTTTAGGGGGAAAATTATATATTGACTCTACGATGGGAAAAGGTACAGAAATATCTGTTGAAATTGTGCTGAAAGAGAAATGAACAATTGAAAAAAAATAATCGAATAAAAATTTTGGTCTCCGACGATCATAATCTTGTCCGGCAGGGAATAGTAGCTTTACTAAATGTTGAATCGGATATGGATGTAATCGGTGAAGCTTCCGACGGTATTGAAGCAGTTCGGCTTGCTAAAAAACTCGATCCTGATATTGTTATAATGGATTTGAGTATGCCAAATTTAAACGGCTTGGAAGCTACTCACCAGATAAAACGAGATGTTCCTAACGTAAAAGTACTGATCCTCACTCAACATGAAAATGAAGAGTATGTAATGCAAATTATAAAAGCAGGTGCAAGTGGGTACATTTTAAAAACATCGGTCTCTGATGATTTGATTAAAGCTATAAAAGAAATTCAAAAAGGGGAAAAGTTTTTTAGTCCCTCAATATCGAGAATGATATTAGACGATTATATAAAACGGACGCAAGGTTTACATACCGGGAATAAAGCACCCGAACTTACTCATCGCGAAAAAGAAGTTTTACAATTGATAGCGGAAGGGAGTACAAATCAGGAAGTTGCCGGAAAATTATTTATTAGTGTGCGTACAGTCGAATTTCACCGTGCAAATATTATGCACAAATTACAATTGACCGATTTAGCAAGTTTAATAAAATACACAATTCAAAAAGGAATTGTACAAATTAATTCAATCAAGGAGAATATATGAAAATAAGTAACCTCATAATTTCTACATTAATTATTTTTTCTTTTATCGGGTGTGAGAAAGAAGAAGACCCATTAGTTCGGGTTTCCAATAAATTGGCAATTTATACAGAAGTTGAGTTGAAAAAAACAGATGGATATAAGAAGGTGTTTGAAGAAGTCGATGCTGGATATACCACAGACTATATCAAAATACCCGATGGTTTTTATATCATCACTTCGACAGATGTTGCCGTTGCTGGTTCTTTTCAAGCCTCTAAAAACAAAAAATATACAATTGAAATTTATAATACTGATAAACTAATACCTTCCATCAGAGTAACTGAACCTTAGCCAAATATGGAAAAGATCGACATACTTGTAGTTGATGATTCGGAAAACTTTAGGGAATTAATTAAAGATTTCTTAGAACAACAGCAGGAAGTTCAAAAGGTAACTACGGCAGTATCGGGGAAGGAAGCTATCGAGAGCCTCGAAAAATTTATACCAAAAGTTATACTGATGGACATTGTTATGCCGGGTTTGAACGGATTTGAGACTTCTGAAATAATTCGTAGCAAATTTCCTGATATGCCGATTATTATTCTATCCGGCAACGAGGTTACCGATGCACGTGAAATGATTGAAAAATTGAAGCTAAATGGTTTCGTAAATAAAGTAAATTTAGTTAGCGAGTTGATACCCGCTATTTTTAAATCTTTGAGGAAACGGAATCAATAACAACCTCGTATATATACGAGTTTTTAAAACAAGTAGTTTTACATATTGTTTTTTAATAAATGATACATTAAATTTACACCAGAGCATTGAACTACTTTGGATGTTCTGATGTTCTTAAGTTAGAAATAATTTTTATAGCAATTTGGGTAAGTATCATTCCTCCCGTGATACTTTAAATGAAGCCGGGCCCTGCGGTCCTACCCCCTTAACGCGGGGTCCGAGCTTCGGCCCGTTTATAAATAAATAAACCTCGTAATTCCCACAGTATAAAATCAAGTAAATAAACTTATTGTTTACGAGTTGTAATTATCTTATCATTCGTTAGGTTAAATTAAATAGAAGACTAATATGAAATATATAAAAACAATTTTAGTGGTAGATGATAATGAGGAAATTTCTTCGGAATTAGCTGAAATCTACAAGTCTTTAAACTATACAGTCGGGTTAGCTCCCGATGGTGAGTCGGCAATCGAAGCATTGCACGAACGCGATGTTGATTTAGTAATTATGGATTTGTTGTTATCGGATACTTCGGCAGTAACTTTGATTAATCGTTTGAAAGCAGCTTCGCCCGATGTAGAAATTATTGTTATGACTAATTTTCAGAATGCCGATTTGTTAAGCGAAGCATTATTAAGCGGTGCGAGTTTGTTCGTACAAAAGCCTATTGTTCCAAATCAAATCATAGCCCTCTCGCTCAAGTGCTTAGAAAGAAGATGGATGCGACAGGAAAACAGCCGTCTGATGTTTGATTTGGCTTTTACCCGTGAAAAATTAGAAGAACATTCACGACGACATTCAAATACTTAAGGATTTTGATGATACAAAGAAATGCAACAATTCTAATAGCGGACGATAATGTAACTTTTCGTAGAACTATTGTCCACTTTTTGAAAGCTCACCTCGTATCAGTGGAGGTAATTCAGGTTACAAACGGTCGTGAAGCTATTCTGAAAACTGATGAACTAATTCCTGATTTAGTGATATTAGATATCAACATGCCTGAAGTTTCTGGTTTTGAAGCTGCATTGACAATTAAGAAAAATTATCCGTTTATCCCGATAATTATTTTAACTAATTACGATGAGAACGAATACCGCCTCGAAGCAAAAAAGGTTCTTGTTGACGCCTTCATACTTAAAGAAAATTTAATTAGCGAACTCCCTGAGGTTATTCATGCCTTTTTGATGAGTCAGGCTTCGCATCCCTTGTCTAACATATCAGACTAAATTGCAGTTCGATTAAATATTGCGTATTTTATCACTGATAAAATAGAAAATTAGTTATTAGATGGAATCATATTTTTATACCAATATAAATGTACTTGTAGCTGGATTAATTTTAGGAATTCTTTTACTTATAGTTGCTCTACAAATAAAAAATAGAATGGCCTCAAGATTCCTGCATTATCTCAAACAAAAGTTCTTATCCTTTCGAAAAAAATCAAACTAAGCCAGCCTTAAAATCCGTCCTGCACCACGTTTGTTTGTTAAACCTATCTTTTGTATATTTTTCCACCAAAATTGAGGAACATTTACAAAAGAGTCGAATGATCGTTATGAAATTTGGCGGAACTTCAACGAAAGATGCCGCCGCTATGCTTAATGTAACTGAAATTGTAAAATCGAGAACTTCTAAAAGTCCTGTTGTGGTGATCTCTGCGATTGCTCAAGCCACTAATCAACTTGAGACTATGGGAGGTCTATCAAAATCGAACAAAGTTGCTGAAGCTAAAGAAGTCTTAAAATATTTTATCGACAGGCACCTTGCAATAGTCGAAACTGTGGGTATAAAGCCGGACACTCAGGATATAATAAGAACGAAAATCATTTCTTTCTCCGAAGAAATTTTAGAGATTATTAAAGGGGTCTCAATACTTCGCGAGCTAACTCCGCAGACTCTCGACAGGTTTTATTCCTACGGTGAGTTATTATCATCCTATATTATCTCAGAAGTGATGAAAGAAAATGGTATCGATACGGTTTGGTTAGATACTAAAGATTTTATGGTTACCGATAATGCCTTTACCGAGGCGAAGCCAAATATGCCAATCGTGGAAGAAAAATTGCGTCCTCTCGCCCTGAAATTGATTGAGGGGAAAAAAGTAATTGTAACTCAAGGTTTCATAGGCGTTACACCAACAGGTGAACGAACGACTATGGGACGCGAAAGTTCCGACTTCTCGGCTGCCGTTATTGGCGCTGTCTTGGATGTCGATGATGTTCAAATATGGACAGATGTTGACGGCGTGCTGAGCGGCGACCCGAATATAATAGAAAATCCGAAAAAAATAAAAGAGCTTTCTTTTGAAGAAGCTTTTCAACTGTCGCTCTTCGGAGCAAAAGTTTTACATCCCAACACAATGATTCCTGCCGCCGAAAAAAATATTCCTATTCATGTGTATAATTCAAAACGTCCGCAAATTTCCGGAACTTTAATCTCTAAAACATTTTCCTCAACTGCAAAATCCGGTTCTATCATCAAGTCGGTTACCTACAAATCACAGGTCTCGCTGGTAAACATAAAACCCACCAATCGTTTCAGTCCTTACATTTTTTGGGAAAATATTTTCAGCGTCCTGAATAAATACAAAGCAGTACCTATTGTAACTTCAACTTCCGAGTATCAATATGCTGTAGTTTTAGAAACCAAGTATATGCTCGATTCTATTAGAACCGAATTAGCCACGTTAGGCGAAATTGAAGAACTCGGAAATTTATGCCTCGTTAGCTTGATGGGACAAAAGATAAATCATAATTCTACTATCGTTCAAAAAGTGTTTTCGGTGTTGAGTGCGATAAATTTCCATTTTATATCCTTCGGTGCCACTGAAATGAGTATGAGTATTTTAATAAATGCAGATGAAACAGTGAGTGTTGTCCGTTCGCTTCATAAATTATTCTTCGAAGGTGAAACCGATTCCAAAATATTCGAAGAAATTAAATGAAAACTTTTTTAAGAATACTTAAATATCTCCTCCCTTATAAAAAAACTGTATTGCTTCTGATTTTTTCGATGCTTCTTTATGTCGTATTGAATTTATTCTCGCTTGCAATGGTGGTTCCGCTAATCGACGTAATCTTCACCGATGTAACTCAAACTGCAACGGAGGTTCAAATCGATCTTACAAAAGGGAATATCAAAGATCAATTGATGGGTTGGTTGTATCACACATTAGGGGAATATCCTAAAAAAGAAGCTCTGTTTTATGTTTGTACATTTATTGCAGTCGGCTTTTTATTGAAGAATCTTACCGCTTATATGCAAATGTTTATGAATGCGGCTATCGAGCAAGGAATACTACGCGATATACGAAACGAACTTCATCGCCATCTGCATAAACTCTCGCTCCATTTTTTTATGGCAACCAAAAAAGGGCGGTTAATCAGCATCGTGATGAACGATGTTCGTATGATTACAGAATCTATTATGGCTTTGTTAGGCTCTTTTTTTCGCGACCCTCTCACAATTATTGTTAGTACGGTTATTCTTTTTATTTTCAATTGGCAGTTAACACTTACAATTCTTATTGTTACTCCCGTCGTTGGTTATTTTATAGGAAGGATTGGCGAGAAACTAAAAAAATACAGCTTGCTTTTTCAGGAAAAGCTTTCCGAAATTACAACTTTGATTGATGAAAGCATATCGGGAGTGCGGGTGATTAAAGCATTCAAGATGGAGCAACACGAAATCGAAAAATTCGAAACCCACACCTCGAAGTTATACAAAATATTTGTGAAGCTGCAAAGAATCAGAAATATTTCAAGTCCGTTCAGCGAATACTCAGGAATTATAATCGCAGTTATCGTGATGTGGTTTGGCGGTTCGGCTATAATCGATAAAACAAGTCCAATGACTGCGGGACAGTTTATTTTTTATCTCACAATTTTAATAACTATGCTACAACCGATAAAAATTGTTACACAAGTTTTTAATACAGTGAAAGAGGGAACGGCTGCAGGCGAAAGAGTGTTCGCAGTTTTGGATATCAAACCAAGAATAATCGACTCGCCAAATGCAACCGAGCTAAAAGAGTTTAAAGATACAATCGTCTTCGAGAATGTTTCTTTCAAATACGATACTACATCATTAGTTTTAAAAAATATAAATCTGAAAGTAAAAAAGGGGGAAGTGATTGCCATCGTCGGACCGAGTGGTGCGGGCAAATCTACGTTAGTCGATTTGGTCCCGAGGTTTTACGACCCGGTTGAAGGGAATATTTTTATAGATGAAATTAATTTAAAGGATGTAACTCAGGATTCGCTCCGCGATATGATGGGAATTGTAACTCAAGAAACAATCCTGTTTAATGATACTATAGCTGCCAATATCGGATATGGAGTTAAAGATGTCCCAATCCAAAAAATTATTGAAGCAGCCAAAATTGCAAATGCACATTTCTTCATCGAGAAAATGCAAACCGGGTATGATACTACAATCGGCGACCGGGGAATAAAACTTTCGGGGGGCGAGCGTCAACGTCTTGCTATTGCGCGGGCGGTTCTTAAAAATCCAGCGATTCTGATACTCGACGAGGCAACTTCGGCTCTCGATCCGGAATCTGAGATGTTAGTTCAGGAAGCATTAGAGCGGTTGATGAAAAATCGAACGAGTTTTGTTATCGCTCACCGCTTCTCAACTATACAGAATGCCGATAGAGTTGTGGTTATGGAGAAGGGAAGTATAGCTCAGATCGGAAAATTTGCTGAATTAATAAAAGAAGAGGGATTGTTTAAAAAATTATATGAATTGCAGTTCCGCTTGTAAGGGTTATTGGTGATTGACAGAATTGGCGAATCGGTGAACCGATGACTCGGGGGGAATATCGAATTCCGAATTATAAATGAAGGGAGACGGAACTACGGATTTACAAGTTTATAACTGAAGTTACGCAAAAGAGTCATTCTGAACGAAGTGAAGAATCTGAAACCTCAAATTCAGGCTATTTTTAGATGTTTCGCTTCGCTCAACATGACAAAAAGTCAATTCTGCGTAACTTCAGTTTATAAAACAAATTTTAGAAAACAATACTTGACACTTCCAAAATTATTCCGTATAATGAACACAGAGTTTTTAGTTTTAAATATTCTAAATTCAAAATTCGTCATTCGTAAATCGAAAATTATAATAAGGCTTTATATGAAACTTAAAATTTACTCTCTCTCTCTCTCTGCGGGATTTAGGTTTACCCCGAATACTTTCGGGGCTTACCATAATTTTCCTAATGCTATTCTTTAGCGATTTTCTTTGGACACAAGTGAGGATAAAAGAAAAAGTTGTAATAAATCCTCAACAATCATTACAAAACATCAATATTATTGGACAAGAAGGTACAGAAGGAGTTATATCTGGTTTTGTGATGAAGAAAAGAGGTGTACTGCAAATATGTAATTCCTTTGCAAACAGGGATAAAAGTCCGATACCGGTTAATAGCCATTTATATTTAAATATAAGAAACGGTGATTCTATTCTAACCGATCTTGTTGTTCCACGTTTTAACAATCCATCTTCTAACTACTGGAATTGTTACGGTGATCAAACTTTAAGATATAAGTATTCTATTTCTTATCTTTGTACACCTTGGTCGGTCATTCCTGTACAACGAGGTGATACAGTTGTATTTGCATACGTAACAGATTTACATCCTGCAGATGGAACAATGGATGCACTTGGTATTTATTCTGCGGATACCACACAATATGGATGGGATGTTACTTTTAAGTCGGCATACCCTTGTCGGGAAGAAATTTTAAATATATTTGTAAGTGTAGCAGATACAGTAATAAAATTTATTAAACCCGCATCTGATAGTATATGCCCAAATATTCCGGGATATAACGATAACTCTACAAGAAGGAACTGGATAGAATTAGAGTTAAAAGCAATGTTCGGAGATTCGTTGATGAAGAATGTTTGGGTAAAAGTTGACACGGCTGCGATTGCT
>JASEGV010000033.1 GCA_030017895.1 Bacteroidota bacterium
ATACAAGTTCACGCTTTATGCGGACAAAAGAATACTGGAAGAATTTCAAAGATATCCAACCAGGTAAAATTGTTGGCTGGATATTTACAGTCGAAGAATTAGGCGAAAGAATGAAAGCGTAAATATTGCAGTAGATCGCAGCAGGAAAGGAGATCAATCGGTTGCCCATAAATTGAGGCGACTTCCCACTCTTAAAATCGGCTCAATCAAAATTTTAACATTGAACCATTGGTCCATTTTTCCATTGATCCATTTACACATTGACCCATTTATACATTGATTCAATGATTCAATGAACCGATGATTTTTACCGCATCAGGATCATCTTCTTAACATCGTGGAATTTACCAGCTCGAATCCTGTAAATATAAACACCGCTCGTTAGATTACTTGCATCAAAATGTACAGACTTATAACCCGCTTTCTGGAATTCATCGATGAGTGTTGCAAACTCTCTTCCTAAAATATCGTACACCTTCAACACAACGTGTGCATCTTCGGATAAACCGTAGTGTATTTCCGTTGTCGGGTTGAAAGGATTGGGATGATCCCGAAAATTGCATTCGAGAAATCATTTAAAGGCTCGACTTCTGTAATCTATTGGCATATAACAATTTAAGGACAGATTTTCTAATTGCATTGCATTAGAAAAAGTGAAATATTCTTTTGCTGCAAACCAATCAACATTAACATATTAGTGGAAGAAACAATTTTCTATTGCATTTTTCGGGTTAAAGAGTAAACGTTTGGTTCGACAGGCTCACTAAACGTTCGGATGAAATTATTTCGTGTTTGTTTTTAGCAGAATGTCAGATTTGCGATCCGACTTTCCGGTTATATATTTCCAGCTTTGAAAAGCGAAACCACGGCAGGGCTTTTTGTTTGTAAGTCGATGAGGTTCGTCGACTTTTATTAGGTCGAACAAACTGCTCGACTTACAGAGCAGTAATTGCGATAACAAAAAGAGCCGACTCCTCCGTTATCCGTCGGTTGACGGAAACGGACTGAATCGGCTCTTTATTGCCATTGGTACATTTATTCATTGATTCATTGATTCAATGAGCCAACGATACGTTGAGCTTACCGCATTACCGCATCAACAGCATCTTTTTCACTGACGTGAATGAACCGGCAGTTAATTTGTAGAAATATGTCCCACTCGAAAGATTGTCGGTGCTAAAATCGACTCGGTAGTTACCGGCTTTCATTTCGCCGTTCATCAGTGTTGCAACTTCCTGACCTAAAATGTTGTAAACTTTCAGTGTAACTAAACCAGAAACAGGAATACTGAAATCAATTTTAGTATTTGGGTTAAACGGATTTGGATAATTTTGTGATAACGAATAATTATCAGGAATTGCACTATTAATATCACGTACAGAAACAGGTCCCATAGTTCCAAAAACTATACGTAAACGAGCAGAGGTTGGAGGAGGAGTTGGGAAAGTCCACGAGTGATTACTACCATAACCGGCTTCGTTATCTAAATAATAAGCACCGCCAAGTTCAACGCCCGGATAACCAGCAGCAAACTTGAACTCGAATGTGCCGCCGGGGGTACCAGCGAGCCAGAGGATATCGCGTGAGTAAAACTTGTCGCCCATAATTTCGTCGCCGTTGGTTGCATCGTCGTACAATTTAATTAATGTACCTGCTGTTGTATCGTCGTAACTCCAATTACCCTGCCAAGCACCTAATGGAGCTGCGCCCCCTTTTATCCAAACATCTCTTAAATTAGTTATTAGCTGGGATGTGCGGAAGTCAACAGGAGCCCTCATATCTATCACGAACTTTATCATTACATCGTGTGGTAGTCCGACTGCTTTAGGAATAATTGTCGGGAAAGCAATTGGTAAGATTGAATCAACGCCCGCCCATACGTAAACCCTGTCCGAACCAGTTTCATAACCACCGCCGTTTTCAAATCTTTCATCAGGATATGCTTTGAATTTGTACTTAACTTCTGAATCGAGAGCAGTTTTGATTGTAAGAGTTGTAGTGAACAGGCCAGCTGTCATAAAATCTTCAACCATTTTTTGGTTACCACCGGTTATGGCTCCACCAGCAAAAATAAGAATTTTTAAAGAATCAGTTGCAGTATTAAAACTGCCGCTGTTTATAAGTGCCGCAATGTCGGCTTGGAATGTAATATCTTTTTCAGTTATCGGTTTGTCGGTTGGACGTAAACCGCCGAACCATTTCCAAACGATAGTAGTATCGTTTTTCATTGGGAACATATTGTCGCCACCGGGTTCCCATCCTGCACCGCCAGGTCCATCGATATAATATTTATAGTAAATGTTTCTTGCACTGTCGGGATGGAATTTTGCAACTCCTGAATAAAACATGCTCGTTCCTTCGCGAGATAATAGATAAGTTGCACCCCAGTCGAATGGCTCAAAACCTCCACGAATTCCAACCTGTTGCGTTGCCGGGTCGAAACCAATTACTCCTGCAACATTAACCCTCAACCATACATCAACACTATCTGAAGGTGTGTAGGGTGGGTTATCGAAACCCCGTTTGTAATATCGTAGAGGAAGTACAGTATCTTTTGTAACAGTAAATGCAGTGTTTGACATATCTTCCCATGCTGTGGCATAGTATTGCACTTCTAAGTTTGTTCCACTTGGGAAAGGATGTGTAACTTCCCAATAGTCGCCACCTATGTTTGTCATTAAAGGAGAATCATCGCCCCAAGTAAGTGGAGCTGTATTGCCTCTAATTTGTACCATAGAAGTCGATACAATTGTATCGTTGCGGGTTGATGTATTAAGTTTGAATGTTACATTATAAGTAGGAGGCGGTGGGAAAATTGCAGACCAAGATTTACCTACACGAATACCATCTAATGTTAAACGAGGAGCATTTACGTTGGTTCCTTGTCGTAAGTTAATCGCTGCGCAACCTGTAAAATCAGCATCTGTAGATCCATAGCTGAGATCCGGTATTGGTTCTACCGCACCTTGTGATGGGTTAATAAATAAATAGACAGAGTCATCTGTCGTTGAACCTGAATTAAATGAATACTTCAATACGATAAGATGAGTAGTATTCATCGCGTAAGTTGCTGTAGTATAAACGGCTGTGCCAGTGGATCCTTTTAATAGCCCGAATACAACGTCGCTGCCGCTGAGTTTAGCGAAAACTCTACCTCTAAATGTAGTACTTCCCGCAGACTCGGTAAAATGGAAGAAGTAATCGCCCGTTGTCGTAGCTTTGGTTATGTTTACGAGAAACGAGGCATACATACTTCCTGAAGTCTGTGAAGTAAATGTCCGGTAAATATCCTGACCAGTAGTATCGACGTGCACACCATTACCCACAACCGAGGGATAATTAGCATAAGTCAATCCGGGGGACACTACCTTGATAGTATTAACATACGATGCTGTTGGTTGAACAACCCAACCATGCAGTACATTTAAAGAATCTCCTGCTGGATAGTCAAAATTTTCTTCCAACAATAGTTGTCCCAAAGTTGTCGAGCTAAATGCTAAGCCGACAACGAGGAGAATTGTTATTAAAAACTTATTCATTTGAAACCTCCTTGTTTTGTTATTAGTGATTATTTAATTAAAAAGTAACACCTAATGAAAGCCTCTGAACATCCTTAAACACGCCGAATTGCTCAGAGCTGAAGTCGATAAATAAATCTGAATCGCTGTACAAATTATATTTCAGACCGATGCCATACGAGAAACCTTGATTGGCATCGTCGCGGAATAACGATTTATAACCGGTACGAAAGAAAACATTGTTATTCCAATTATACTCAATTCCTAAGTTTACAGATTGGGAATTGTCGTTAGGGTATAAAGCATCGACAGCCGCTGTAAAAGTAGAGTTGGAAAATTTCAGAACATCCATACAAACACCGACACGGAAAAGCAGCGGCAATGTCCACGAGTCTGTTTTTAATACTGCTGTAACCGCAGGATTATTCCCGCCGTCGCCTGGCGCTAAATCAATCTTGCGGTATAAATCTTTGCCGCTCATTTGCATTTCAGATCCAAAATTAGTTATGCTCATACCTATTTTCATATCGTTAAAATAAGTTCTAAACAGAATACCAACATCAAGAGCAAAGGCGCTTGCAGAAGAATGCCATATTCTTTGTTGAATATACTTAATTGTACCACCAATTGAAAATCTGTCAGTTAGATTTCTTGCGTAAGTTAAACCCACAGCCAAATCGGAAGCATCCCAAAACTGCTGAATACCTTCCGGATTTTCGATCGTTGTTATTTCTTCATCACCATAATCGAGATGGGTTATATTCAAACCGAATGCGTTTTCCTCATCTATAGCCACAACCAAACCTACCCAGTTAAAATCGGTTTCAACTAACCACGGTGTATGCGCAGCAATTAATTCGGTGCGATTCAATCGCGAGACTCCACCGGGATTCCAGTAAAGTGCCGAGGCATCGTTAGCCAATGCAACAAAAGAACCACCCAGAGCAGATGACCTGGGCGAAACACCGATTCCTAAAAATGGAGCTGCCGTAGTGCCAACTTTTGATTGAGTAAGCAACAAACCTGATGTGGTTAAAAGCAAAATCAGTATTGTATATATATTTTTCATATTTCTACCTATTTAATTATCGCAATTTTGCCATACTGAAGGCCAACTTCGGGTGCATCGACTACATAAAAGTAAACACCGAAAGCAATATCTAAATTCTCTTTTGTCCGCAATTCCCAAGTTACTTCACCTTCAAACATATTGCCGCTGTGATAAAGCGTGCGGATGTGTTCGCCCCGTGCCGTATAAATGTCGATTTTAGAATTTACAGGAATATTTGTGAATGTAATTTTACGTTCGCCTCTGCCAGTAACGCCTGTGGGCAAAGGTTGTTCTTGTGTTGTTGCCGATACGTATGGATTGGGAACGACTTTAACTTTTTTGATTTCAGATTTAGCTTTTTGAATGTCGATCTTTGCACCAACAACACTAAACTCAAATTCATCGTTTCGGTTGAGCGGTTTCGTCGTTATTATTTGAAGTCTGTCACCTTCTAAAGGTCTGTACGAAGTTGAATCAACTCCTTTGAATTCGATGAGCCACGAAACAACATTCGTTGCTAATGAATCAATAAAACAAACGACATCATTGTTCGAGAGTGTGTCCCTTACAACATTCGGGTTAGCTCTTTCGTAAAAGCCATATTTTATCTCTCTTGGATTGTTCCTATCGGTAATATTGTAAACTTTAAAATTTGTTCTACGCGCCGGCATATTAAACCGTGCCGGAGTGTCTTCGAATAAAACGAAAGGTGCAGACATCTGGTCGAATGAATTTGAAAATCTAATCTCGTAATCAAACGGCGGGCGTTTGCCGCTGTCCTCATAAATAATGCTACCTATCTGCCTCCCCTCAATTCTTGGTCTGAATGTTAATAGATTTGGTTTTGATGTGTCGGACCAGCCCGATGCAAATGGATTTATAATCCGGTTCCATTCGTTGGCGAAAACAAGTGTAATTCCATCAAAAATATCACTGTCCTTTACTTCGGGCAAATATGGTGTTCTGTGCATGTAAGGACTTTTTTTAATTACAGTTATTGGTGCCGCAGGATTTGTGTTATTCACTATCTTGTAGAAAGAAGTTATTGGTATCATTTCTTCGTTATCGCGATGGTCGATATTCGGTTCACCGACATCCGGTTTTCCGTTACCTTGCGTTCCATCAATATCAATTTGTGTTGAGTCGCCGTCGGCACCTACATCGTCTCTCCACGCAATAATATTTCCGGCAGTATTCTTAATATGATTTCTCCAATTATTATTATTATCGACACTGTCCATAGATGAATCGAAAAATTTTAAGGTGTATTTATTTCCATCTTTTATTTTAGTTGCATCCATAACATTATAATAAACCGTTCCCTCCGATTGCCCTTTTGTTTTTGTAAGTTGAATACCTGAAGGGGGCGGCACATATCCGACCGATGGCTTTTGCGGGATTACAAATGCTGTATTTATATCGAGTGTAATTTTTCCGGTCGCATCGCGGGCAATGAATTTTGTATTTTCAGATGGGGGTAAATTTTTCTCTACATCTCCCCTATCATAAGCTACTACAGCGTAGTAGTAAATTTTTCCGTTTTGCACTGTGCTATCCACAAATGAATGTTGAATTCCTACATCGCTGCCTAAATAATACTTTACTCCTTTGCCGAAATCGTTCGGGAAGAAACCCGATATTCCATTCTTCAAATCGAATTGAGCCAAAGGACGATCGAACAACGGATTACCTTGCCCGTCCGAAATTACACGTATATCATTGAAGTTAGGTTCTGTTGAACGGTAAATTTTATACCCCTCAAAATCATTTACCTTTAAATCGGAATCAAAAGTTTTTTCTTCCGACGTTCGATCCCAATAAAGAGTAACCTTACCGTCGCCCGCAACAACGGTGAGTGTTGGCTTTTCAGGCGGCTTTGCAAAATTGTAATTATTGGAATAGATTTGCTTCATCGTTCGTAAATTAGAATATAGCGATGCCGTATCCAATTGATGACGGGCTGGAGCTTCACCGAAGAAAAGGGCTAACGAAAATCTTTCAGTTTTTCCGGCAGGTAGTGGAAAATAGCCCGATCCGTAAATAAAGTCGCCATCCTCACCCCTTATCGCCATATTATTTACAAAGTTAGTTGGAACTTCAAAGAAACCGGGAGCCATTCGCTGCCAGAGGTTTGCATCATTTGCCATCGAGATGTTGCCGGCGGGAACAAAATATTCGAAACTCGTTAAGCCAATCATATCCGACTCGTCAATATCAGTTGCATCGAAACGTGGCTCGCCTGCATCGGGTCTACCATTACCTTCACCTGCATCGCCTGTCCCGGCAACTCCGTCTGCACCTACATCGTCGGTTGTTACGTCCCAGTCGCCATCGTTATCAATACCGTCATCGCGGGCTTCATCAATTAATGGATTAGAAAGTCCAACTCCTGTAAAATAGTTTTTATATTTTAACGGATTTAATTTTTCGAAAAGTATAGTTCCATCGGCTTTCCTGCGAATTTGTTTGTAGTGTACTTCAGGGTTTTCATCAATCAGACCATCGAGGTCATCATCGAAACCGTTATTGATGATTTCCGTTAATGTATCGCCAGGGGCTATCGAATAAGTTTTTCCTTGTGATACAAAATCTGTTCGTGCGTTTGGCACATCAACAACAGTTCGTGCAAATGTTTTTTTATCTATCAACACCAATTTGTTAGCCGGGAAATTCGGATTAGTACCGGGTGAAAGAGCAGCAACGCGCGGCAGGAAATCAAGCTCTACGAAAAAATTTCCAGCTCCGTTTCTACCATCGCCATCGTTATCAATTCCATCATAAGAATTACTCGGACTTTCCAAAAATGCATAACCGACAAAACCTACATCGTTGGGATTTGGCTGCCATTTCGGATTTGCCGATGGGTCGATTGAGAAATTATAATCCCAACTGTAAGTTAAATCTTCCTTGACATCAAAAAAACTCACATCGTCGTTCCACTCGGTTCCTCCAATTCCAACATAAGTTCCTACAATCATACCGAAAGCAACTTTTGGATAATCGACTTTACTTTTGTTTGTAATTTCATAAAGCCAAAAGATACCATCTTGAGCTAGGAAATTATTCCACTGCATAGCACGGACTTTTACTTCTAAACCAAGCCCTTTGCGAGTCAGATCGGTTGAATCGGGAACAAAAATAAAAGACGATGAATCGGCGCTGAACACTTTCCAATCGGATGCATAAAATTCTTCATCCGCATTATCATCCATTTTAAAATATGTTTCCTGATCGGAATTCATAACTCCTCTGCCGAAGTAGCCATTCCATTGTGCATTACCTTGGACATCAATCCAGGTTGGTTGGTCGGGCCAATAAGGGGGCCATGTGTCGCGAATGTTATTGACAGCAACACTTTTACCCGGTTCGTTCCTGTTTGGGTTTGCGTAGCCCGGAATAGGCTCAAATCCCCAAAAAGCGCCTCCGGCGGGAGGTCCATCGCCTCCACCTGGACGTTCAACGGGACATATAACAACAGAAGTAAAAGTGGTATCTATAATTGTTCCGTCTCTCCGCTTTTTCTTAACGGGAACTTCAACAGCTACGAGCGGCGATACATCTCCGACGTACCCGTTGTCATCGTATTTCCAAGCACCGCGAGGACCGATACCCGTTGGTTGTGCTATCACGCCATAATTTCCAAAAACTGTTTTAACACGGTTGCCGTTAAGCGTTCCTGATTTTCGAAATGTCCGGTCGCCCCGCTCCTGTGCTAACAACACACAGTCGCTAATTAAAAATAGTAGAAATATTAATAGTATAATTTTTTTCATATTCATTTATTTATGTTTATTAAAAATAAATTGATAAACCTAATTCAACTGTTCGAGGTTGAGAATAGAAAGTAGGATTTCTAAAATACTCGCCCAAGCTATTTACCAACTCGGGTTGTTGATTGAGACGCGCTTGCTGTTCATAAATTGTGAAATCAGCTCTGCCTGTATCGGTATAAACATTTATTTGGTTCTGAGTATCAAACAGATTAGTTATGCGTGTGAAGATGCTGAATCGCAAAGCATCTATCGAGAAATCTTTGAAGCCGCGAAAATCTACATTCATATAATATGGCTTGGTTTCGCTGTTGATAAGCAACACACCAATGTCGGCTGATTGCGGCGGAGTATATGGAGTACCGCTACCCAATTGAATAATGAAACTAACACCCCAGTTGTTTGGGACGTTATAGTTCACTGTCGTATTCATAGTGTGGCGCTGATCCCAATCTAAAGCGACTAATTGAGTTTCCGGAAGCCTGCCGCCTGCAATTGCATTTCGTGTGGACGACGGGTCGCTCGAATTTCCTTTAGCAATCTGATAAGTGTAATCGAGTGTTGCCGAAAACCCTTGTGTGAAACGTTGATTGAGTGAAACGATAATTCCTCGCACGAAACCGAAATCGCTGTTCACATACTTGCTGTATTTTGCCGAACCGCCGAAGATAAAAATTTCTTCAGCGCGTGTGCCTGCTAAATTCCGGATATCACGAACGTAACCAGTTAAAAACAAACTCAGATTGTCTGTCAACTGTTGTTGAACTCCTATTTCGTAACTTACAGTCTGTTGCGGGTTCAAGTCGGCGTTTCCAACCACTCCGATGTTGCCCGTCCCGGTTCCTAATTTGAAGTAAGGATTCTGATACAATAAATCGAACGCCGGCAATTGGAAAAAGTGTCCGTACGAAAAGTGGATATTACCTCTATCGGTAATCGGGAAAGCCACTCCAATCCTCGGACTGTATTGGAATTTAGCCGATGGACGTTTGTACCAATAAGCCATTCGTTCAGCCAAAGTTTTTACCGGCTCATCTTCCTGCTTAATCCCATCACCATTGTAATCGTGAAAGCGGTTCGACGGTCTTAGAGGGTCAAAAACATTCGGGTCGGATTCGTCCGATAACATCCATCCATCCGACTCAAAATAATCAGCCCTGATGCCAACATTAACGATCATATCCTGGAATTCCATTTTATCTTGTATGTAGGCGGAAAGCTCAATTGGTTTTCGTTTATAATAATTGTATGAATATCCCGAAATATCCCCTAATCTTGTTTGTATAAACGGATTATTATCGTCTTTATCGCTGTTTGGGTTGCGGCTCAGATCGCCGTCCGATGGAATTAAATTGAAGTCCTCATAGCCAATCTGATGTTGTCGGTATTCTGCACCAAATTTAATTAGGTGTGTATGTGTAACTTGTGAAGTGATATCCGCTTTCCCAGTCCAAGTTTCTGTGAAACGACGGAAACGATGTAAATTACCACCACCGGTTCGAAAACTATAAGGCGGTTGTTGATTGTTCAGGTTAGGATGGATGTATCGTGGATCGTGTATGTTTTCATATTGATAATGCTGATAGGTTTTGAAAAAATTAGAAATGCCGACAGTATAAAAAGTTGAACTCGATAATGAATGAGTAAGTGTTGATATGTTTGAATACCCGTTACGGAATCGATTCAGGTTTCCATCGGGATTGTATTTTAAAGAAAAATCGAAATCCTGATATTTCACTCTATCTAAAAAATAACTGTGTGTAAGTTTGAGTGTTGGAAGAATATTCACCGAAGTTTTGAATTGGAAATATTTTTTTTCGTTCCAGTTCATCGGAATTATCTTTCCGTCTCCCGATTTATAAATTATCCATTTTGTAATATCTGGGTCGGAGTTTTTTGTAATGTCGGATGGATTATATTTACGGACCCCCGACAACCAGCCGTCGTTATAATAATATCTCGCATTTGTGTAGAAAAATATTTTATCTCGAAAAACGGGACCGCTAAAACTTCCTTCAAAATTTCGAATCGAGAAAGTATTAATTTTATCTATTCCTAAAAAAATATCTTTATGTGAACTTAAATTGTCGCCGATATACGATGTAAACGAGCCGCTGAATTTATTCCCTCCATCTTTCGTGCTGATATTAACGATACCCGACATTGCCTGACCGTATTCAGCACTGAAAGCGCCGCTTATCAGTTGCAGTTCCTGAATCGCATCTTTACCAACTTCAATCACTACTCCGCCGTCGTAAACGTCGGTTACAGGAACGCCATCGACCCAGTATGCAGTTTCGCCGCTGCGCCCGCCTCGTATATGTCCAGCCATTACACCGGCTTGTAAATTAACTAATTGAGTGAATTCACGAATCGGTAATGCCCGTATTGCTTCGGCGTTCACAATAGATGTTGATGCAGTTAAATCTTTTTGAACCATCGGGCGGTCGGCAGTAATAATAACTTCATGAATTTCGAGCACGGTTTCGCTTAAAATAAAATCCTGTTTTGTGGTTAAATCTATCTGAACTAAAATGTTCTTAATAGTTACAGGGTTATAACCTAAGAGCGATGCTTTTAAGATATATGTGCCGGGTGGAATATTCAGGATGGTGTAGTTACCATTAATATCGGATGTTGCACCGTATGTTGTGCCCTCAATAAAAACATTAACGCCGATAAGAGGTTCGTTCGATTTGGAGTCATATATTCTACCGGAAATTTTACCCGTATTACCGGCAAAGAGAGTCAGAGTGAATAAAAAAACTAAAAAAGAGTTAAAAAGTAATATTTTTATTTTCATTTAAAATGTCTCCTCAAAAAAAAGCATTTATTAATATGTAACACAGGGAAAAAATACAAATGTTTATATTGAAAGTCAAATTTTGGTCGCTTTGGTTTTATTCCTAAATATGCTTATCTTTAATCCAAATAAATACAGCATATTTAAGAATTTATCTGGGATTGTCTGGAAGCAATCTTTTTTTTTGTCAATTTTATAGAAGGAAAGTATAATGAAACGAACATTTCAACCGAGCAACCGAAAAAGAAAAAACGTACACGGCTTCAGAGAAAGAATGAAAACTAAATCAGGACGTGAGGTTTTATCACGCAGGCGAGCCAAAGGCAGAAAGAAATTAACCGTAAGCGACGAAGGTTAGCCATTATTTGAGATATACTTTACGCAAATCAGAAATTCTGCGAGGAGGTAATAGTTTCTGGAAAGTAATTTCATCGGGGAATAAAATTATTGAAAAGAGCATAATTTGCTATTTTCTGATTGAAGAAGCTGGTGCGGCTGAACAATGCAAGGTGCGGATCGGCTTTACAACAAATAAAAGAATAAAAGGTGCTGTAATCCGCAACAGGTTAAAGCGGCTGATGCGCGAAAGTTATCGTTTAAATAAACATATACTCGACATTGATTCATCGAAAAAGATAGCTCTTTCGGCAGTATTTATTTTCGGAAAAAAAAACAGGCTGCCCGAAAAAAATATCGAGTTTAATATTGCGAACGAAGATATTATGAATATACTCAAGAAGTTGAAGGTTATGATTATGAATAGGATAGTTGGATGAATGTTTTAGCAATATATGTAATAAAATTCTACAGGTTAATCATCTCGCCACTGTTGCCGCCTAACACTTGCCGCTTTTACCCAACGTGTTCGGAATATGCTTTGGGGGCTTACCAGGAATTTGGTTTCTTTAAAGCAAGTTGGCTGGCTGTTCGACGTATCTCGAAATGCCATCCTTTGCACGAGGGCGGATACGACCCGGTACCTAATAAAAAAGAGAATAATATTTAAGGAGTATAAATGGACAGGAACAGTGTAATAGGATTTGTATTAATTGGAGTAGTTTTACTTGTGTGGATGTATTATAATACTCCCAAACCGTCCGATATAAAAAAAACTACCGCCGATACAACCGAACAAATACAAAAATCGAATATTGAAAAAATCCAAGCCATTCCATTTCCCGAAGAAAAACCTGTTGTCGATACTGCCGGTATGTTCGGTAAATATTTTTCTGCTTTCAAAACCGGCGTTGAAAAAGTAATCATTATTGAAACAGATAACTATACTGCCGAGATTACAACGAAAGGCGGATTGATTAGGAAATGGGAACTTAAAAAATATAAAACATGGGATAAACATCCTGTTCAATTGGTTGATTTCGATAAAGGGGGCGATTTTAGTTTACTATTCAATTCGTCCGATGGAAAATTAATAAATACTCGAAATTTATTTTTTGCATCAAATTATAAAGCTTGGGATAAAATCGTACTTCAGAACGATGCGACTTTTAAAGTAATACTAAACCTGTCTCTCGAAGGCAATCGGAGAATTGAAAAACATATAACATTCAAGAATAACTCTTATTCCGTAGAAGTTGATTACAAACTTATTCGTTTGGAGCCGATAATAGCCAATTATGAATATCAGGTTATTTGGGAAAATGGTATTCGCTATGCTGAGCACAACAGCGCCGATGAATCGCGGAACGCTTATGCGTTTGCCTACTCAGGGGGCGAGTTAGCCGAATTGGATGCAACTACCGAAGACGTCAGTAAAACAAATATTAGCGGTAAAACAGATTGGGTTGCCTCACGAACAAAATATTTTGCCGTAGCTATTATCTCGAAAGACCAGAAAAGCACGGGCGCATACTTGGAAGGCTCTCACCGGAAAATGCCTAACCACGGCTTAAGGGAAGATTACAGTATTGCAATGAAAATGCCTTACCACGATACAAGAGATTCGCTAGCGTCGTTCATATTATTTCTTGGTCCTCTCGATTATAATATTCTTAAAGAATACGATGTCGCGCTGGAAGAGGTACTTAGTTTAGGTTTGGCTTGGCTGATTCGTCCAATTTCTGTTTATCTCATTATTCCGCTGCTGGAATTTTTACATTCATTTATTCCTAATTATGGTTTGGTGATAATTATTTTCTCAATTATTATCAAACTACTGCTGCACCCACTCACAAAGGCGAGCATGAAATCGATGCAAAGAATGCAGGCGCTCCAGCCAATGATTGAGGAAGTCAGAACCAAGTACAAAGAAGATCCTCAAAAAATGAATCAATCTATTATGCGGCTTTACAAGGAGTATGGCATCAATCCTGCGGGTGGATGCTTGCCTCTTCTTTTACAAATGCCAATACTGTTTGCTTTGTTCACAGTCTTCAGTTCTGCTATCGCACTCCGTCAGGCTAATTTTATCTGGTGGATAACCGACCTTTCGATCCCCGACACAATAGTTACGCTTCCGTTCGTTATCCCGATGTTAGGCATTCAAGAAGTCAGCGGACTTGCTCTTGCGATGGGTATAACTATGTTTATTCAGCAAAAAATGACCATCAAAGATCCACGACAAAAAATGATGGTTTGGTTAATGCCGATTATGCTTACACTACTATTTAATTTCTTCCCATCCGGATTGAACTTGTATTATTTCATGTTCAATTTGCTTTCAATTGTTCAGCAAATATACGTAACAAAAAAACATAAAAATGAACCGCTCCGAAAAGTAGAACCCAAGAAAAAAGGGGGCGGACTGATTGGCAAGCTTTCTCAGAATATGCCAAAATTAAAGAAATAATTTGTATCAATAATATTTCTTTCGAGTTTATAAGTGTTAGAAAATATCGGATTATTTTTACAATCCGGTATTTTCGCTTTTTACGCATTTTGAAAAATGAGATACGCTGAAAAAATATTAATTATCCGATTAAGCTCGATAGGCGACATACTTCTATCATCGCCTCTTGTCAGATGCTTGCGAAATAAATTTCCCAATTCGCAAATCGATTTTTTAGTGCGGAACGATTATTCCGATCTTGTAAAATACAATCCACACATCAGCAAAGTTATTGAATTTGATATACAAGGCGGATTCAATAGTTTAAAAAAACTTACCCGTCAACTCAAACAAGAAAATTACGATATAGTTCTTGATATTCACAACAGTTTGCGCAGCCGTTATATACGTTACTTCATTAAACCAAAAAGTGTTCACATTGTAGATAAACGAACAGCAGCCCGGTTTTGCTTGATAAATTTTAAACAGAACCTTTATAAAAAAGACATCCCCGTTGCAGAAAGATACCTCGAGACAGCCAAAAAACTTGGAGTTGAAAACGATAAAAAAGGACTTGAGGTTTTTATACACGATAATCAACAGAATAAAATTGCAGAGAAATTGTTACAGGTTCGTTCGAGCAATATCAAGCTGATTGTCGGTGTAGCTCCATCGGCAAAACACAACACAAAGAAATGGCAAGCCGGCAAATATATCGAGCTACTCGCACGATTGGTAACGGAACAAGATGCTCTCGTACTTGCTTTCGGAGGGATTGAAGATAAAAACGAAATTGATGGTATAGTAAACCAAGTAAATGAAATTACCGGTAAGCAAGCGGCGGTAAATTTTGCGGGCGAGTTATCGCTATTAGAAAATGCTGCAGCTTTCGATTATTGCAATGTTGTTATAACTAACGATACCGGACTGATGCACATTGCAGCGGCGCGCAAGAAAAAGATTGTAGCTCTTTTTGGGCCTACAGTGCGGGAATTCGGCTTTTTTCCTTATGGTACTGAAAATATCGTCGTTGAAGACAAGACGCTTAGTTGCCGCCCCTGTTCGCACATCGGCTCCAAAACCTGTCCTAAAAAACACTTTAAATGTATGCAAGATATTTCATCCGAAAAAGTTTACACCGAAATAAAACATATTTTAAATATTCAATGAAAACCGTCTGGTTAATAATATATAATGCTATCGTGTTGCCTCTCCTCTGGCTGATAATTATGGCTGTTGGTTTGTTCAAGCAAAAATTTCGTGTAGGAATTGCAGGCAGGAAAAACTTATTTCCAAATTTGCAGTCGCAACTCGCCAAGTTGAATGGTGATTCAAAAAGGATTTGGTTTCACGTATCGTCATTGGGCGAATTCGAGCAAGCAAAACCGATCATATCAAAATTAAAAATCTCACACCCCGAATATAAAATTATCGTCTCATTTTTCTCACCTTCCGGATATGAACCATCGAAGAAATATAAACTTGCAGATGCTATTACATACATACCTTTCGATAGCTATTGGAATGCAAAAAAATTCATACGCCTTGTAAATCCTGCTGCCGCAATTATGATACGTTACGATTTATGGCCCAATCATATTTGGGAATTGAAAAAACATCGTATTCCCCTGTTGATTACAAACGCATCAATGAGCCGTGATACCATTAGAAGGTATCCTTTGTTAAAATCTTTTCACCAGATTATATACAATACAGCCGACTGCATATTGACTGTCGGCAAAAACGACTTGGATGTTTTTAAAATGTTCAAACTCGATTATCCGAAATTTGATGTAATGGGAGATACACGGTTCGATCAGGTTATGCTTCGAAGTATCGAATCGAAAAAGAAACATTTAATTCCAGCACACATTTCTGAAGGAAAAAAAATATTAGTTGTGGGAAGCAGTTGGGAAGCTGATGAAGAAATTTTATTTCCGGTGTTCTATCAGCTTCAAAATTTAATTCCAAACATTTTAATGGTAATTGCTCCTCACGAACCGACAAGTCAGAATTTGGAACGTATCGAAAACGAACTAAACGGCAACACTACATATATTCGTTTTTCAGATCTGAATGATTATAGCGGAGAAAAAATAATTTTGGTAGATAGCATAGGAGTTCTGATGGCGTTATATCAATATGCCGATGTAGCATTTGTTGGTGGGAGTTTTAAATCGAAAATACATAATGTATTAGAGCCGGCGGTTTACGGGATTCCGGTTGTGTTCGGTCCTCATTATGCAAATTCTTCGGAAGCAGTGTTGCTATTGAACGAAGGCGCCGGTTTTTCAGGTAATACTGAAACCGAGATTTTCGAAATTTTGAAGAATCTTTTTTTACACGAGGAATTCCGTTTGCAAGCCGGAACCAAAGCGAATGAGTTTGTAAAGAAGAACTTAGGTGCAACCGATAAGTTCATCACCTATTTTGAAAAACTTTTATTAAATTAAATTATGAGAATAGCATATCTTGATACGATAGCAGGAATAAGCGGCGACATGACGTTAGCGGCTTTTATTGCCGCCGGGGTAAGTTTAGATTCGCTCGAGCGTGAACTTGGAAAATTGAAATTAGAAGGTTATGAGCTTCGATTGAAAGAAGTTGTCCGCAGTGGAATATCGGCTGTGAAATTAGATGTTGTAATTACAAACCAACCTAAATACCATCGGCACTTAAAAGACATCCACCAAATTATCGACTCAAGCGAGTTATCTGAAAAAGTAAAGCATAATGCAAAAAATATTTTCAAGGAACTCGCAATCGGCGAGGCAACTGTTCACAAAACAAGCATCGAAAAAATTCACTTCCACGAAGTTGGTGCATTAGATGCGATAGTTGATATTGTCGGAACAGCTATTTGTTTAGAACTTTTACAGATCGAAAAAGTTTACACTTCTCCTATAAAACTTGGCAGTGGCGGATTTGTAAACACCGAACACGGAACAATGCCCATCCCGACACCGGCTACTATTGAAATTCTTAAAAATTATCCCACCGTATTAACAAACATTCCTTTCGAGCTGACTACTCCAACGGGCGCTGCGATAGTAAAGGCATTGTCGTCGGGTGTTCTTTCGATTGAAAATTTTGAAATGAAAAGTATCGGTTATGGTTCGGGCAGCAAAGATTTGGAAATTCCTAATCTCCTCCGTTTAATTGTTGCCGAACTCGAAACTACAAAAGCCGATGAATCACTTGTCGTGCTGGAAACCAATATCGACGATATGAATCCTGAAATATATCCTTATGTAATCGAGAAGCTGCTTTCAGCCGGCGCTCACGACACATATCTGATTCCAATCATAATGAAAAAAGGGAGACCCGGAATTTTATTATCGGTGTTGGTTGAAAGAAACAAACTCGAAAAAATTACACAAATATTTTTTTCACAGACTTCCACACTTGGCATGAGAATACATCACATAGAACGACAGAAGGTCGAGCGGAAGGCGATTAAAGTTACAACAACATTAGGCGAAGTTCAGGCAAAGCTAATAACTCACGGCAACATTCAACGTCTAACACCTGAATTTGAAGAGTGCAAACGAATAGCAGAAGAAAAAGGAATTCCTTTAATCGAAGTTTATAAAATTTTGGAAAAAGAATTTATTACGTCTTCTGCTGCTTCTTTTTAGCCGCCGGGAAAAGTATATTGTTCAGGATTAACCGGTAACCTGGTGAGTTTTTATGCAGATGTAAATCTGTAGGTGGATCGCCTACAGCATGCTGAAAATCTTCAGGGTCGTGTCCACCATACCAGGTAAAAGTTCCGCGCCCATAATTGCCATGAATATATCGAACCTCTTCGGTCCCCTCTTTTTCAGCAAGTATGGTTGTAGTTTTTTTAATCAAACTCTTTTTAAAATTTGTAGTCTGCCCCATAAAACCCTTGATTATGTTCGCATGATTCTGAGTAAGCATAGTAGGAACGGGATCGTATTTTGCCGAAAATTCGAACAAGGTGAAATAATCGGTTTCTTGATTTACAAATCCAGCCATATCACTTGGTGGTATATCAATATCCGAATATTCGTATCGCATAGGGTTGCGTTCGACTGTAAAATTTTCGAAAGCCAAACACTTCGAATAATCCAACATCTTTTGGAAATTAGCATCAGGCGGATCGCCGTCGTACATAACATCACATATGTCGGTGTTCTCGGCGGCTAAAGCGATATCGAACGCATCGGTTGCCGAGCACATAGCAAACAAAAAACCGCCCGAGGCAATATATTCTTTAATAGTTCGTGCAACAGCTTTTTTTAATTCCGAAACTTTCCTATAACCTAACTCCTTTGCTTTCTTTTCATAAAGTATTTGTTGCTCGATGTACCAAGGGGCGGTAGAGAAGGAAGAATAAAATTTTCCATATTGTCCTGTAAAATCTTCGTGGTGCAAATGTAGCCAATCGTATTCAAGCAGCTTTCCTTGTAACACCTCCTCGTCCCAAACTTTATCGTATGGAATTTCGGCGTATTCCATTGCAAGCACAACAGCATCGTCCCACGGTAACACATTTGGTGGAACATATACAGCAACTTTGGGGGCCTTTTCAAGCCGCACCACATCCTGATTGTTATTTTCATCTAAAACTTCAGCATAAATTTGTGAAGCCGCAGCAGCGCTAATCTTTTCAAAATTAACTCCACGAACAAGGCACTCCGACGCCACAAGCTGATGATTGTCGATCATAAACGAACCACCTCGGTAATTTAAAAGCCAATCCACTTCGATTCCTTTTGTTAGCGACCAGTAAGCGATACCGTATGCCTTCAAGTGTTCAGATTGCCTTAAATCCATCGGAATGAGTATTTTCTGAGCAAAGAGTGGCGAACTGAGAGCAAATAGCAAGGAGCAGAGAGCTATGAGTAATAAGCGAGGAGCTGTGAGCGATGAGCGATGAGCATAGAGTAGAAGACGCGAAATGAACTTGGTCGTTCGATATTTGTTTGCCTGAGATGGATTCGGTATATGATTTTTATTTTTCAAAGGACATCTCCCCTAATTTCTCTTATTCTTCTTCTTGCTTCGTTGACATACACAGAACCCGGATATTTTTCCAACAACATTTGATACGCTTCAATTGCTTTAACTGAATTTTTTAATCCCCATTGATAAACTGCTGCTGTTTTCAACTGCGATTTATCAGCGAATACATTATCGGGAAAATCTTTCATTATTCGTTCGTAAGTAAATACGGCTTTCTCGTATTGCTGCATCATCGTATAAACATCACCTAAAACTACTAATGTGTTTTCAACAATATCGGCCTCAGGTTGCTTGGCTGCTAACACCTCCAACACTTCGGCAGCTTTACTGAACTGCCTTTGATGTTTTAATAAAATTCCTTTCGAAAAATCTTTCAGCAGGTTCTCATTGTTTAAATTTTCTTGTATTAATACTTGAAGACCGATTGCATCGTTTGCGATATCGGAATTGGGGCTTGCTAACAGATTTTGCAACTTTTGCTGTGCATCTTTGAAATTACCCCGCAAGAAATCGGTTTCGGCGATAGCAAAATTTGCCTTTTCTCGGAGGTCGGATTGAGCAAACCGCGTCTCAGCAAGCCATCGAAATTTTTCAGCCGCTTTTTCAAGTTCACCTTGCGCTATAAAAACCTGACCGCTTAAATAGGCAGCATCGAAAAGAACAGGAATAAAATTGCTGAAATTTTTTTCTATACGATTTAAGGCATCGGCAGCTTTTGTCAGATCGAATAAAGTATAATAATTGATGGATGCAATTCGATACCACGACCTCGCGGCAAATTCATTGTTCGGATGGTTGGTAATAACTTTGTTGAAAGCAGCTATAGCTAATTGATATGATGGATTAAGACCAGAAGATTTAGTTGCGAAAGGTTTCAAGTCGCCAAAAAGTTTTAAGGTGTCATCTTCAGCAGCAGACTCTTCGAGAGTTCTCGCATAACCGAACTCGGATGCGGGAATGTTAATAGACTTCGGATAATTAATAATCAATTCTTGGTATGCAAGAGCGGCGGTTGAAAAAGCTTTATCGCGGAAGGCGCGTTCGGCAAAGTTAAAAATCTCACGTCCGCCGGCTTTGGTTTTTTCGTCAAGATTTTTAAAAATCGAGAATGCTCTATCATATTTCTTTCCTTCCATATATAACCAAGCCAATAACTGTATCAATTGAGTGTTATCTGTATCCGTTTTGTACGCTGTCTCAACAACTGAGGTGGCAGAATTCAGCCCGTCGGGTTTTCCGGTGTAAATAGAAATACGCGATTGAATGAAACCCAATTGTCCAGGATTTTGCTTAAGAAGCAGCATATATTGTCGGGTCGCCTCTTCATAATTCATAGAAATTGAATACAGGTAACCGATATCACCGGCAAATAAAAATTTATCGTTTAAAACCGATCTACCTTTCTCGTAAACCTTAATTGCATTATCGATCATCCTGCTTTCCACCATTGCGTTTGCAACAATGTAATACGAATTGATGTTTCTGTAATCCACGTCAAGCGCCGACATCCAGGCATTCAAAGCTTTATCCTTGTCGTTTGCACGGAGGTAGGTTTTACCAAGCTGCGATAGTAAACCAACATCTTTCGGACGGAATTTTAAATGTGTATTTATGATTTTAATTGCATCGGAATATCTTTTCAGTTGATCGTATCCGCGCATCAATGCATCAAAGAAAACAACATTCAACGAGTCGGCAGCATACAATTCTTCATAAATTTTTACAGCATTATCCCAATCGCCGGAGCTTTCATAAATTTGCGCCATACGGAATTTGTTATCAAGGTTTCGGACCTGAGCGTGAATTCCACCGACAGATAAGAATATCAGAATTAATAATAATAATTTTTTCATACTATGATTAATATAATAAAAGTTTTGTAATCTTTCCCTTTTCTTTGTATATTTTTGCAGCGATTAATCATCGTGCTACAGCAATTCAAAATAGGAAGAAGATAATGAAACCAGAAGATATAGATATATACGATTCAGATACAATCCCGAAGCAGCTTCCCGTGCTGCCTTTGAGGGATGTGGTAATATTTCCGTTTACTATTTTTCCGGTACTTGTAGGGCGCGAATCGTCGCTTAAAGCCGCTCAAAATGCAAACGAACGGAATAAATACATTTTTCTGACCGCACAAAAAAGTCCTGTAATCGAAGAACCGGGAGAGAATGATATTTACCGCGAAGGAACAGTTGCAAAGATAGTTCAAATATTAAAACTTCCGAATGGCTTGTTGAAAATTTTAGTGGATGGAATTTCGCAAGCTGTTATCGAGCAGTTTGTTTCCAACGACGAATTTCTTGAGGCACGCATTAAGCTAATATCACCGAAATACGAAAGCTCTCCCGAAATAGATGCCTTCGTCCGGCATATTTCAAGTTTGTTCACCGAATACATCCACCTCAACAGGAATCTTCCGAGCGAAATTTTAATAGCTTACGAAAATATTAAAGACCCGTTCCGTAAAATTTATTTCGTTGCGTCGAATATTACACAAGCAGTGGAAACAAAACAAAAAATTCTTCAACAGTTTAATATCAAAGATTTATCATTCGAATTAATTCGGTTGTTAAATTCTGAAATTGATATTTTAAAGATCGGCAGAGATATTGATACAAAGGTTCACGATAATATTCAGAAAACTCAGCGGAAATTTTTTATACAGGAACAGATACGGATTTTACAGGATGAGTTGGGCGATGAAGAGATGTCGCCTGAAATGCTGAAATTGAAAGACCAGATCGAAGAAGTTAAGATGCCTAAAGAAATTTTGGAAAAAGCGATGGAGGAATACCAAAAATTGCGTAAAACCCCTCCCCAATCGCCGGAATCGACAGTTATTCGGAATTATCTTGATTGGATGGTGAACGTACCATGGTACAAAAAGACAGAAGATAATTTGGATGTAAAGCATGTACAACAAATTTTAGACGACGACCATTATGGATTAGAAAAACCTAAGGATAGAATTCTAGAACATATAGCAGTTCTGAATCTCGTGAAAGAAATGAGAGGACAAATTTTATGCTTTGTCGGACCTCCGGGAGTTGGAAAAACTTCGCTTGGTAAATCAATAGCCCGTGCATTAGGCAGAAAGTTTGTGCGTCTTTCGTTAGGCGGAGTTCGCGATGAAGCTGAAATCCGCGGACACAGAAGAACTTATATCGGTTCAATGCCCGGAAAAATTATACAATCACTTCGCCGTTCCGGTGTGGTAAATCCTGTAATTTTAATGGATGAAGTTGATAAAATGAGTATGGATTTCCGCGGCGACCCGTCGGCTGCTTTACTTGAGGTACTCGATCCCGAGCAAAACACAACTTTCAATGATCATTATTTAGATATCGATTACGATTTATCGAAAGTAATGTTTATAACTACGGCAAATGTTCGGTATAATATTCCTCTTCCGTTGCAGGATAGGATGGAGATTATAGAGCTACTCGGTTATTTGGATTATGATAAACGCGAAATTGTTAAGCGTCATCTGCTTCCTAAACAATTAAAAGAACATGGATTGACAGAAAAAAATGTGAGGTTTACAGAAAAAGCTATCGTAAAAGTGATACGCGAATATACCCGTGAAGCGGGTGTGCGTAATGTTGAGCGTGAAATCGCCTCGATTATGCGGAAAACGGCTAAAGAAATAGTTATTGCACTGCAAAAAGAACCATCGACAGATATAAAAAAAACGCCATCGATTAAAATAGATGAACAGAAAGTAGAAGAGTATTTAGGTGTGCCACACTTCCGCCAAAGAAAAACTTCAACCGAGCGGAAAGTCGGATCGGTTATAGGGTTGGCGTGGACAAGTGTTGGCGGTGAAATTTTGAATGTTGATACTACGATAATGCCCGGTTCCGAAAAATTAACTCTTACAGGAAAACTTGGTGAAGTAATGAGGGAATCGGCACAAGCAGCTCTTTCGTATATTCGCTCGAACACAAAGTTAATGGGTGTGAATGAAGAGTTCTACAAAAACAGAGAAATTCATATTCATTTACCCGAAGGAGCGATTCCGAAAGACGGACCTTCGGCTGGACTTACAATGGCGATGGCTATTGTTTCGGCAGCATCGAACCGTCCTGCTCGAAGCGATGTAGCTATGACAGGCGAAATTACTCTACGTGGGAACGTACTCGGAATCGGTGGTTTAACAGAAAAAATTCTCGCAGCCCAACGCAGCGGAATTACCACGGTTTTAATTCCTGCAGAAAACGAAAAAGATTTAGCCGAAATTCCTGAAAAAGTTAAAAAAGGAATTAAAGTAATTCCTGTTAAAAAAATTGAAGAAGCTTTGCCTCATGTGTTCGGAGTCGCTAAGCAATCCAAGTAAATTACTAAATTCAAAAAAATGTTTTTAGAAGCTGTTATTGTTTAAAAAGTTATATATATTAAATTAAATTATAAACCCGAAGAATGAATTATCTTGTAACAGCTCGGAAATGGCGTCCGTTAGTTTTTGAGGATGTAATCGGACAATCGCACATTTCAACCACATTGAGAAATGCCATTTCGCTGAACAGATTATCGCACGCATATCTGTTCAGCGGCCCACGTGGCGTTGGAAAAACTACTACAGCGCGCATACTTGCTAAAGCAATCAACTGTAAAAGTCCGAAAGACTTCAATCCTGATAATGAGTGCGAAATTTGCAATGAGGTTACAGAAGGTAGAAGTATGGACGTGTTCGAGATCGACGGCGCATCGAACCGCGGCATAGAAGAAATCCGTAACCTCCGCGAGTCTGTTAAATACGTTCCAACTAAAAATAAATACAAAGTATATGTAATTGACGAAGTTCATATGCTAACCAAAGAAGCGTTCAATGCACTGCTGAAAACTTTGGAAGAGCCTCCACCACACGTAATTTTTATTTTTGCTACGACCGAAGTGCACAAAGTTCCGGCTACAATTCTTTCGCGGTGTCAACGTTTCGATTTCAAGCGAATTGCCATTGAAGAAATTATGAAGCACCTTCGGACAATTGCACACGCTGATAATATTTTGATTGATGATGATGCGCTTTTAATCATAGCTAAAAAAGGCGACGGTTCGATGCGCGATGCTCAAAGCATATTCGACCAGGTTGTTTCCTTCTGCGGTAATGAAATATCTACAAAGAAAATTATTGAAGCATTAGGATTGGTTGATCAAGAATTGTTTTTCCGCACAACCGATTTAATAAAAAATAAAGATACAAAAGGCGGAGTTGAATTAGTCGAAGAAATATTAAAACAAGGTTACGACATAAAAGAGTTCTTAGCCGGTTTAAATGAACACTTTCGTAATTTGTTGATCGTTCTCACTACAGAATCCGCTCAGATGTTGGAAGTATCCGAAGTTTATAAGAAACGTTCCATTGAAGATGCCAAACATTTTTCGGAGAGCGATATACTCAGATTAGTTAAAATTGTGAGCGATACCGAGACGAGTATCAAGTGGGTGCAGCAACCCCGATTTAAATTAGAAGTTGCACTGATTCAAATGATAAAAATGGATAATTCAGTCGAAATAGGTAAACTTTTAAATCAAATTGAAGAGTTAAAAAAAAAGATAGATAGCGGTATTAAAGTAGAAGGAAAAGTAATGGCATCGCCACCTTCGTTTGCTACAGCACAAAAATCAGTTACTATCCCTCCTACAAGAACATCGCTGATGAACTTAGGAGGTTACGGATTTGGAGAGAAAAATTTTCCATCACAGACAAGTTCTGTTGCTCAATCATTTTCGCCTTCAAAATCGATTTCAATAGATGAAGCTGTTGCCAAATGGGGAGTTATCGTAAACGAAGCCGGGCAAAATCGTGTTTTCCTAAAAACTATTTTAAGTTCATCAAGAATAATTGATTGCTCGAACGGCTCGATAAAAATTTCTTGTCCCAACGAATCCCACCTCGAGATGTTAAAAAAAAACCGTGAATATATTACAGATTTGGCGCAACAAATTTACGGAACTAAAGTGCGACTTGAAGCAATAGTTGATTCCAAGCTATCTGTAAATCTGGCAGACCATTTTTCCAACAATACTACAACAAAAGAAAACCAGCATCCGATTGTTGAAGCGTTAAAAAATCAACTCGGGGCTGTCGAATGTAACTCAAACGAAAATTATTGATTTGATGTAACCCCCCGATGGGCACAAATAATTCGTGTCCTTATTATCCCTCGAGAATTAACCCAAAACCTTTCTACAATACATTGATTCATGCGGTTCTTGTTCCATCCGATGCAACGAGATGGTTTTCAGAATCCAAAGTTTTCTATTGATTACCGTCCAATTTTTTCTTAAATTTTACTGTCAATTTATGAAAGTATATGAAGAAGATATAATTGCGGCAATTTCAACACCTATAGGTGAGGGGGCGATATCAATTGTTAGAATCAGCGGTAAAGGATCGAATCAATTAGCTGATAAAATTTTTCAAGGTAAAACAAAACTATCTGAAGCTAAAACTCATACGTTACACTATGGAACTTTAAAAACATCAGAGAATCTGATGATCGACGAGGTTTTAGCTGCGGTTTTCAAAGAACCCAATTCATACACCGCCGAAGATATGGTTGAATTTAACTGTCACGGCGGTTGGTACGTAACGAACCGGATATTACAAGAAATTATTTCTAACGGCGCTCGCCTTGCTGAACCGGGCGAATTTACAAAACGAGCCTATTTAAATGGTAAAATTGATTTAATACAAGCTGAAGCGATTGCTGATCTTATTAAAGCTAAATCCGAAATTGCCCACAAGGCTTCGATTTTGCAGTTAGAGGGAAATTTATCAAAAAAAATTCGTAGCATCCTTGATAAATTAACCAATTTGATAAGTTTAGTCGAATTAGAACTTGATTTTGTTGAAGAAAACATTATATTTACTAATTCAAAAAATACGGCGAAAAAAATATGCTTCATTATTGACGAGCTGAATCTTTTAATAAACTCATTCGAATATGGTAAAGTTTGCCGCGAAGGTGTAAAAGTAATCATCGCAGGGAAACCTAATTCCGGCAAATCAAGTTTATTAAACCGATTATTAGAAGAAAATCGTGCGATAGTTACACCAATTCCCGGCACAACGCGTGATATCATCGAAGAAAATTTTATAATTAATGGTGCGTTATTTAAACTGGTTGATACGGCGGGTATTAGATTAACAACAGATACAATAGAAATTGAAGGCGTTCGGCGGGCTTATGAGAAAATTGACCAATCGGATATCGTATTGTTCGTAATCGATATAAATGATATTGTTCCAAGTGAAGATATCCGAATAATGAACGATATTCATTCAAAAGGAAAAGCTCTCGTAATAGTATTTAACAAAATTGACTTAATTAATAATACCACTCAATATTTTGATGATATTATTAGCAAACTCGGTTTGTTAGCAAAAGTTAGAATATCTGCATTGAGAGGTGATGGAATAGAAGAGCTGAAAGAGATTATTTTTCAAACGTCAGTTTTAAATAAACAAACGCAGCCAGAAGGAAGTATTTATATAACGAACGAATGGCACAAGGAAGTTTTGGTAAAATCACGAGAAAGCTTAATTCTTGCATTGGATAGTACATCGAAAGGCCTAAGCGGTGAATTTATAGCTCTTGATCTTAAAACATCTATCGATGCTTTAGGACAAATAATCGGAAAGGTAACGTCCGAGGATATTTTAAACAATATATTCTCAAAATTTTGTATAGGAAAGTAATTTTGTTTCACGTGAAACGTATGTATGGATAATAAAGATCAATATGATGTTGTAGTTATTGGTGGTGGGCACGCAGGTATCGAAGCAGCATTAGCTACTTCGCGAATGGGTTTCTCTACTTTAATGGTAACTATGGAGTTTTCAAAAATTGGAGAGCAATCCTGCAACCCTGCTATTGGAGGAACTGCAAAAGGACATTTAGTTCGTGAAATTGACGCATTAGGCGGTGAAATGGGAAAACTTGCAGATTTTACAGGAATCCATTTCCGTATGCTTAATACCTCTAAAGGTCACGCCGTTTGGTCGCCACGATGCCAATCTGATAGAATTTTATATGCCTTAGAAGCTCAAAAAAGAATTTTACAAGCATCCAATCTTGATGTTCTAGAAGATACAGTAGAAGAAATTATTGCCCATCATTCAAACGATAATAATTTAAAAATTGTTGATCGGATAAAAACTCTGAGCGGAAAAATCATTTCATCAAAAGCAGTCATAGTAGCAACCGGCACATTTTTAAGAGGTTTGATGTTTACAGGCATGAATACAATCGTCGGCGGAAGATACGGTGAGCCTGCGGCTAATAATCTTACCTCAAATCTAGAAAATTTAGGATTCAAATCAGCCCGACTTAAAACAGGAACGCCACCGAGAATTGATTTCAATAGTATCGATCTTTCTAGGGTTGAAGAGCAAATAAGCGATATCCCTCCTTTTCCATTTTCTTATCAAACCGATACAATTACTAACGAACTTGTACCTATGTATTTGACTTACTCGAATCAGAAAACACATGAAATACTAAGGACAGGTTTTGCTGAATCACCACTTTTTACAGGTTTGATCAAAGGTCGAGGGCCTCGATATTGCCCATCAATCGAAGATAAAATATATCGATTTGAGGAAAAAGAAAGGCATCAAATATTTTTAGAACCTGAAGGGTATAACACAAATATTGTATATGTAAACGGATTTTCGACTAGTTTACCTGCCGCTATTCAAGAAGCGGCATTGCGGACGATTCATGGCTTAGAAAAAGTTAAATTAATTCGTCCAGGTTATGCTGTAGAATACGATTTCTTCCCAACAGACCAATTAAAGCTCACATTAGAAACGAAAGCAATATCAGGACTTTATTTTGCGGGCCAAATTAATGGCACTTCTGGTTACGAGGAAGCAGCTGCCCAAGGATTGATGGCAGGTATCAACGCTGCGCTCAAGCTTTTGCACAACGAACCGTTCATATTGAAACGATCGGAGGCGTATATTGGTGTTTTGATTGATGATTTGATAAATATTGGTACAGATGAACCGTATCGTATGTTTACATCAAGGGCTGAATACCGGTTGCTGTTGCGCCAAGATAATGCAGACCGTAGGTTAATGAAATATGGGTACCAATTTGGACTCATTCCCGAAGCCACATATTCTCAACTTACATTAAAGGAAAAATTCATAAACGAATTGATTTCATTTACTAAATCATTTTCATTATATTCTATAAAAGTTAATGAATACTTGCTTTCAAAGGGTGAAAGCCCGATTGATCAGAAGGAAACTCTTTTTCAATTGTTAAAAAGAACAAATACAAGTATGTCAGATTTTCTGAACTTTGAGGAAATATATGATAATAGCTTGATTCAATCGATATTACTAGTGCAGCCGCGGTTGAAGAATGAAATCTTTGAACAAATAGATATTGAAATAAAATACGAGGGCTACATAAATCGGCAGCGTGTACAAATTGCTAAATTCGAAAACTTGGAAAACTTGTGTATTTCTCCGAAGTTTGATTATAGTCATCTAATTGCAATTTCTTCCGAGGGTCGTGAGAAAATGAATAGGATTAAACCGAGTTCAATAGGTCAAGCCGCTCGAATTCCAGGTGTTACACATTCGGATATTTCAGCATTATTAGTATATTTACACAGATAGGTTTCACGTGAAACAAGTATGGAAATTTTAGATAAAAAAATCTGGCTAAAAAATATTTTATTGCAAAATGGCCTGAATTTAGAGAATGGCCAATTGGACTCTCTTATCCACTTCGTCCAGTTGCTATTAGAAAAAAATAAATTTGTTAATTTAATTTCTCGAAAAGATACCGAATTTGTATGGGAAAACCATATATTACATTCTCTCTCTCTTTGTAAGTATTTTACATTTAACAATTCACCTAAAATTCTCGATTTAGGAACTGGTGGTGGATTTCCAGGTATTCCATTGAAAATTGCATTACCTAATATTAAAATAGATTTAGTGGATTCTATTAGAAAAAAAGTTGAAGCTGTAAGTGAATTTGTTAAAGCACTCAAATTAGATAACGCCTCAGTGGTTTGTAGTCGAACTGAAAACTTGGGTGTCCAATTTTACAACAAATACGATATCGTTGTTTCGCGCGGGGTTGCTCCTTTAATCGATCTCGTAAAATGGGTAAAACCTCTAATGAACCGGTCCAGTAATTTTGAATTGGTATCAAATATTAAAAATAAAAAATATAATGCGAAATCTCCTATATTTATAGCTTTTAAAGGAGGGCAAATTGAGGCGGAAATACAAACCTTAAAATTGGCTAATGTTTGCGCATCAGTATTTATTTGCGATGTATCGATGGAGGGTATTGAAATCAACCTACTTCAAGATAAAAAAATTGTGTTAATTCAATTCTAAAAATTATGAACATAAACAAAAAATTATTCGAACAATTAGAACTACTAACCACTGAAAAAGTGAACAACGCTTCAAAAAATATCGATGCGTTATCTACTTTTGACATACTGAAAATTATAAACAAAGAAGATGCAAAAGTATCGACTGCGGTTAAATCTGAATTAAAACATCTCGCTAAAGCTGTCGACGTTATTGTCAAAGCGATAAAGTCAGGGGGACGTCTCTTTTATGTTGGCGCTGGAACAAGTGGTCGACTTGCAGTAATTGACGCCGCTGAGATGCCGCCGACATTTGGTACCGATCCGAAGTTAGTGCAAGCAATTATTGCCGGTGGGAACAAAACAGTTTTCCGATCACAAGAAGGAGTTGAAGATCGCGAAGTAGAATCGATTAAAAATCTTCGCAAGCTCCGACTCAACAGCAGCGATGTCGTTTGTGGAATTGCGGCAAGTCTCAGAACTCCCTTCGTATCTGCGGCACTTGCTTATGCAAAACAAATCGGCTGTAAAACAATTCTTGTTACAACTAACTCCCGTTCAGTACTACTCAATAAAAGTTTTGACACAATTCAAAATTCAATAGATGTAGCAATTTGCCCGGATGTTGGACCGGAAATTATTGCAGGATCTACGAGAATGAAATCAGGAACCGCTCAGAAAATGGTTTTGAATATGTTAACTACTGCGTCAATGATACGGTTAGGTAAGGTTTATGGAAACCTGATGGTTGACCTCAAACTTAATAGCCGCAAACTTGAAGAGCGAGCAAAACGTGTTATTATGAATATCACAGAGGTCGATTATGAAAGGGCTGAAGAAGCTTTAAAAAAATCAGGTGGACATGTAAAGACAGCTATCGTGATGATTCTGAAAAACACCAACAAAGCTGAAGCTCAGAAAAAACTGAAGAATGTAAACGGATTTTTAAGACCTGCACTCAAATGATATTAAAAAATCCATTAACTGAAAATATACAAGATTATCCACCTTTCGATGGTTTTACTAAGGAGGGGCTTGGTTTCTTAAAAAAGCTAAAGAAAAATAATAACCGCGATTGGTTCAATTCACATAAGCAAGATTTCGAGGTTGACGTTAAGCTTCCGATGCAATCTTTAATACTTGAGTTGAAACCTTTGCTACATAAATTTGCAGCTGATTTCGTTGTTGACCCGAAACGTTCGCTCTTTCGGATTTATCGCGATACACGCTTCAGTAAAAACAAGGCGCCTTATAAAACTCACATTGCAGCGATATTTCAACCGTCAAAAAATTGGAAAGACAGCGCCGGTCTATATCTTCACATTGAGCCTGACGAAGTTTACCTCGGCGGCGGAATGTATGTGCCCTCAAGCGACGATCTGAAAAAAATTAGAAATACGATTGCTAACCACCCCAACAAGTTTTTATCTATTATCGAATCGGAAAAATTCAAGTCGCTTTTTAAAACTATAGAAGGGGAAAAGCTAAAGCGAGTTCCGCAAGGATTTCCCCCCGACGATGACATGGCGGAGTGGCTGAAGATGAAACAATTTTTCATCTCTCACACTATGAAGACAGAGGAAAGTTACAAGAAAACATTCCCGTCAAAAGTGGCAAATATTTTTGAAATAATGATGCCGTTAGTAAGGTTTATCAACGAAGCAATACAAAAGTTTAGTAATTGACTATCTCACTTTTATTTTGTAATTTGAACGCATCAAGGTTTTAAGTGGGAACGCTCATTGAAAATTTTTATTCAAGATGCCTTATGATTCGCCACGCGAGTTTACGACTTATCGAAAACAATTGCCGGGGGAATTTTACCGCCGTCCTAAGTATTTTGGCAGGCAGGTTAGATTTTTTAACGGCAATTAATTTTAATTAATCAATTCGTTCTTAAAAAACAGGAGAGAGCAATGACACAAAACAAAAAACTTTTATCTTGGGTAGATGATATGGCACGTATGTGCCAACCGTCCTCAATCTACTGGTGTAATGGTTCAGAAGCTGAATACGACAAGATAGCTGAGCTTTTAGTTAAAAATGGAACTTTTCAAAAACTAAACGAGAAATTACGTCCAAACAGTTATTACGCAAAATCCGATCCTATCGATGTCGCTCGTGTAGAAGATCGGACATATATCTGTTCTAACAACCGGGAAGATGCCGGACCAAACAACAACTGGCACGACCCTGCAGAAATGAAAGTAAATCTTATAAAACTTTTTACCGGAAGCATGAAAGGAAGAACTATGTATGTAATTCCTTTCAGTATGGGTCCGCTTGGCTCTAACATTTCTCACATCGGTGTACAGCTCACCGACTCGCCTTATGTAGTGTGTAATATGAAAATTATGACTCGCATGGGAACTGAAGTACTTAAAGTTTTAGGCAATGGCGATTTTGTTCCCTGTTTACATTCAGTCGGATTCCCGCTTGCCGATGGTCAAGCCGATGTATCTTGGCCCTGCAACAGCACGAAGTATATAGTTCATTTCCCGGAAGAGAGAAGCATCTGGTCTTTCGGTAGTGGATACGGCGGCAATGCACTTCTTGGTAAAAAATGCTTCGCGCTTCGTATCGCTTCTGCGATGGGTAAAGAAGAGGGCTGGCTCGCCGAACACATGTTGATTGTAGGCGTAACATCGCCTGAAGGTGTGAAAAAATATTTCGCAGCCGCTTTCCCAAGCGCCAGCGGTAAAACAAATTTAGCTATGCTAACTTCAGCGTTACCCGGTTGGAAAATCGAGTGTGTTGGCGATGACATTGCGTGGATGAAATTCGGTGCCGACGGACGTTTGTATGCTGTGAATCCCGAAGCCGGATTTTTTGGTGTTGCACCGGGGACTTCGATGCTCACTAACAAAAACGCATTGCTTACTTGCAAAGAAAATTCTATCTTTACAAATGTTGGCTTAACACCTGATGGCGACGTTTGGTGGGAAGGTTTAACAGAAGTAAAACCAAAACGATTAACCGATTGGCAAGGAAAAGATTGGACTCCTGAATCGCCCAATCCTGCTTCTCATCCTAACGCGAGGTTTACTACACCAGCAAAACAATGCCCTGTTATTGATCCTGATTGGGAAAATCCGAAAGGAGTTCCAATATCTGCATTAATTTTTGGTGGAAGACGAGCCAAAACAGTTCCTCTTGTTTATGAAGCATTAAACTGGCAACATGGTGTTTTTGTTGGTTCGGCTGTTGCATCCGAAACTACTACCGCTGCAATCGGAGCTGTTGGACAAGTGCGACGTGATCCGTTTGCAATGCTTCCTTTCTGCGGTTACAATATGGCTGACTATTTTAATCACTGGCTTGAAATGGGGAAGAAATCATCCCCCGACAAACTCCCGAAATTTTTCATTGCAAATTGGTTTCGGAAAGATTCAAACGGAAAATTTATTTGGCCCGGCTACGGCGATAACATACGAGTTATTAAATGGATTTTTGAACGAGTAGATGGAAAAGATAATTTTACCGACTCGCCACTTGGTAGTATCCCCAAAACCGGTAGTATGGATTTTGATGGAATGAATATTACTGAAGATACTATCAAAGAACTTTTCCGAATCGAAAAAGAAGATGGCATAAAAGAAGCAGATGGGATACTTGAATTTTATAACCAATTCGGAGACCGCTTACCAACAGAATTAAAAGACGAACTCCAATTAATGAGAGATAGATTCAATAAGATGTAAAATTCAAAGCACACACGTTCTTCAATGCATCTGAGAACTGTGTGCTTTTTGTTAAGGGCGGTTCCAAAAATTGACTTATTGAATACTTTTTTTTGTATATTTAAGA
>JASEGV010000034.1 GCA_030017895.1 Bacteroidota bacterium
CGTTCACATCGTTCGCCCATTCAGCACCCGCCGCGCTGTAGAAATTATTTCTGCACCAAAAGTATATTCATTCGATACAGGGTTCATCAGCTACCAGCAAAGCTGGCAAAGACTGCATCCTAAAGATATTAGAATCATGTGGGAACACTTTGTGTTAAACGAACTTCATGCTCAATTACAATCGAGAGAAATTTATTACTGGCGTGATAAACGAGGACACGAGGTGGATTTTGTTCTTTCACAGCGGGGAAGCGACCTCATAGCAATCGAGTGCAAATGGTCTGCTAATGAATTTGAGTCGTCGAACCTGCAAGCTTTTTGGAGGCATTACCCAGATGCCAAAATATTTGTTGTTGGAAACGATATTGAGCGATCTTATAGTCGTGAATATAATGGTATGATGGTTCGATTTGTCAATTTGGCGGCGTTAATAGAGGCAATATTGAACCAGGGAAAATAAGGCTCCGTATCGAAAGTTTTTCCACATCATCAATTCGACAGGTTTAAAAGCTCGCTTATTATTTTTTTATATACTTCTTACGGTTGTAGGAACTTAATAAATACATCTTCATCCAAAATTTCGATACCTAATTGTCTTGCTTTCTCTAATTTTGAACCCGCATCAGCTCCTACAACAAGGTAGGTAACATTTTTTGAAACTGACGAAGCAACTTTTCCGCCTAAGTTCTCAATTTTTTCTTTTGCCTCTTCGCGTGTCATGCTCGAAAGTGTTCCGGTTAAAACAAAAGTTTTTCCACTTAAAGGCAAACCTTCTAACTTCACAGCTTCAAAATTTAATCCCACCGTTTGTAAACGATTTATCAAATCAATATTGTGTTTTTCTGCAAAGTAACGCTCGATACTTTCGGTAATTTTTGGACCTATCTCATAAGTGTTTTGTAAATCATCTTTGTTTGCAGCAAGCAATTTTTTTATTGATGGAAAACTTGTGCTTAAAATCTGAGCCCCCCCCATTCCAACATGCCGGATACCGAGTGCGAAGAGGACGCGATGATACGGTTTTTGTTTACTAACTTCAATCCCGTCTAGAAGATTTTGAACACTCTTATCGCCCCAACGTTCAATAGTGGCTAACTTTTCTTTTTGCTTTTGGAGCGAGTATAAATCGGCGACATTTTTTATAAATTTCAGTTCCACCAATCTATCAACTACAGCTTCGCCCAAACCTGAAATATCCATAGCACCTCGCGATGCCCAGTGCATTATTCTTCCTTTAACTTGTGCGGGGCACTCAGTGTTTTCGCAATAGTAATTTACTTCACCTTCGGGACGGTAAATTTTTGAACTACACTCAGGGCATTTCGATGGAAACAAAAATTTTTGAGTAATAGAAGGTCGTTTTTCCTTTATCACTTCTGTAACTTTTGGAATTACATCGCCCCCTTTTTCGACGATGACGCTGTCGCCAATTCTGATGTCGAGTTCTTGTATGTAGTCTTCGTTGTAGAGCGAAGCACGACTGACAGTAGTTCCTCCAATAAAAACCGGCTGCAAATTAGCGACAGGTGTGATTGTTCCAATGCGACCAACTTGAAGTTTAATGTCGTTTAATTTAGTTTCTGCTTTGCGCGATGTGAATTTGTAAGCGAAAGCCCAGCGCGGACTTTTAGCAATTGCGCCGAGCAAATCTTGCTGACGGAGCGAATCGACTTTTACTACTACACCATCGATGTCGTAGGGAAGGGTTTCACGCTTCTCTTCCCATTCTTTCCAAAACTCAATTACTTCATCAATATTATTACACAATCTTGAGAATTCATTAACCGGAAATTTCAACTGCTTTAACGTTTTCAAACAATCGGAATGATTTTTCAAATCTGCTTTTTCTGCTTTTAAAAAATAAGTATAAAAATTTAAGGGACGCTCGGCAACTATTTTCGGGTCTTGAAGTTTCAATGTGCCGGCGGCCGAGTTGCGGGGATTTACAAAAAGTTTTTCACCATCAAGCTCCCGCTCTTCGTTCATCCGAATGAAATCACCCTTTTTCATAAAAATTTCTCCGCGTATTTCAATATCAAGAAGAGCTTTGTTGTTCGTATCTAATTTTAAAGGTATCGAGCGGATTGTTTTCAGGTTGTTCGTGATATCATCGCCTTGTGTTCCGTCGCCGCGTGTTGCACCGACTTTCAGAATGCCATCAATATATTTCAAGCTAACTGCGATGCCGTCGAACTTTAACTCGCATACATATTTATACGATTGATCCTGCAGGAGCGATTTTATTCGACGGTCGAACTCGATGACTTCCTCCTCTGTGTATGAGTTCGATAAACTTAACATCGGAACTGAGTGAGTTACTGTGGGAAATTTTTTTGTCGGTTCACCGCTGACTCGCTGCGTAGGTGAGTCGGGTGTAATTAATTCGGGATACTGCTTTTCGAGTTCCTCAAGGTTACTCATCAATTTATCATACTCTGCATCCGAAATTACCGGTTCTGCTAAAACATAATAACGGTAATCGTGTTCGTTAATTTCTTTCCGCAGCTTCTCGAATTTTTCAATCACAGATTTTTGTAGAGGCATATTCTATCGTTGTGTTTGTTCGAGAAACTGCCGCGTTAAAACAATATCGCGTATAACAGCCCCTCGTTTGCCTAATGAGGGAACTTCCTTATTGTTGAGTTTAATTTTAATGCCCCCGGCGTTTCCGACTGTAAGTTTGAAATCGTGTGCAGCTTTCCACGTCATACTTTTATCTGCCAATAAAAGAATTTCGTTTTTTACTTTCTCATCAATTATTAAACTTATCCAGGCGCTTTCGGAAGCTGAAATAAAAAGGAGTAAACTATCTCCCGACACTGAAGCCGGGGGAAGTAAACCTTGAGGTGAGTGTTTGCTTAAATTAGAAATCGAAGAATCGGGTGTAGGTTTCTTTTCAGTTTCTTCTACAGCTTGCTGAAACGGGATTTCCGCAACAGTTTTTTCGGTATCATCTCTGAAAAAAGTTAACGAGCCAATCAATCCTACAACCACGATGATTGCGAGTATAGCCAGAACGGTAGTTTGGGATGCACCTTTTTGTTTCGACAGGCGGACTTTTGCAGCAGTATTCGGAGACGCAGTTTCATTGTTTATTTGAGGTTGAGTTGACTGTTCGTATTTTTTTATGCTATCGTCGGGATTTATGCCAACCTGAGCCGCATACTCACGGATAAAAGCCCGCACATAAGCTTGTGGTAAAATTGCAAATTGTCCCTCTTCAATAGCTTGAAGAAATTTAACGTTAATGCGTGTTGCGGCTGAAATATCTTCCAAAGAAATTATTTGACTTATCCGTGCATTCTTTAATTCTTCGCTGCAGATATTCATAATATTTTAATTTGGTATTGTATTTTTATCAATAGCTTCACGAACCGCTTTGGCAAGCTCTTCGTACATATATGGTTTATTTAAATATCCATCTATAGATTTAATAAAATTGTCGTCGTTCAAAATAGTATCGCTGTACCCGCTGCAAATTAAAATTTTGATAGAAGGTTTTAGCTTCTTCAATCTATAAAAAACCTCTTTACCACTGATGCCGGGCATATTGAGGTCAAGTATCACCAAGTCGTAGATATTGTTGTTCTGAAATTTTTCAAGGGCTTGAAAACCATCTTGAGCAATGTCAACTTTATATCCAAGTTCACGCAGGATATCGCCACCTACAACGCTGGCTCCTACATCGTCGTCGACGATCAGCACGCGTTCACTTCCACCGACAAGATTTTCTGCAATTTTATCTATTTCGAAGTCTTCTGTTCTTTCAACTCGCGGAAGATATATCGTAAAAGCAGTCCCAACACCGATTTCACTATCTACTGAAATATAACCATCGTGGTTTCTGACAACACCGAAGACCACCGATAAGCCAAGTCCGGTTCCTTTCGATTGGTCTTTAGTTGTAAAAAACGGTTCGAAAATTTTTAAGATGATATCATTCGGGATACCGGTTCCGTTATCAATTATTTTTATCATAACATATTTGCCCGGAGGAACATCATTAAAAGCTGCGGGGAGGTGTTCCTTTGTAATGATTGACTTGCATAGCACAGTAATTATTCCACCGTCTGGCAGAGCAGCCTGTGAGTTAATGAACAAATTTAAGATAGCTTGTTCTAATTGTCCTTCGTCGCCGTGAACAATTAAAATTTCTTTCGACGGTGTCCATTTAACTTGAGTCGATTTAGGAATGCTCCTTTCGAAGAGATGAAAGGTTTCACTTATAATTTTATTTATATCGGTATTGCGGAAATAAACATTCGATTTTCTTGAGAATGTTAATAACTGTCGTGTAACTGAAGCTCCCCTGCGAGCCGAATCTTCGATTAGAGTTATGTATTTATAAAATTTATCGCTCTCGGTAAGTTTTCGTTTCATCATCGAAGCAGGTCCGAGTATTGAGTTGAGTATATTGTTGAAATCGTGTGCAACGCCGCCAGCCAAATTTCCGATGCTGTCGATTTTTTGCGCTTGGATTATCTTCTCTTCCATCAGTTTTTGTTTGGTTATGTCGCGTGCAACCATACGGATTAATACCGGCTTTCTTTCGGAGTTGTGAACAATGGAGGTATTTACACTCACGTTTATTCGAGTGCCGTTTTTGGTTTCCATTATTTCTTCGACACCTTTTAAATCGACTCCGGTATTAAAAATTTCTTTAATGCGATGTAAGATTAAATCGTGGTATTCGGAGGGATATAATTTTGTAATTTTTTTTCCGATTATTTCTTCTTTTGTAAAACCTAAATGATCAAGTTCAGTTTTATTGCAGCTTACTATTATTCCGTCGGAGTTAACGCTATGGTACATATCGGGAAGGTTTTCGTATAAATCGGCATACAACCGCTCGGATTGTTTCATTTGTTCGAACAGGTACGCATTATTTAAAGCAACACTTATTTGGTTTCTGAAAGCCTGTAGTAATTCGAGTTGCTTTGGTCTGAGTGCATTTGAATCTTTGCTTGCTATTATAATTGTTCCAACAAATTGTGTGTTTAATTCGAGTGGAAGCGATGCCCATGTTGGAATGTTATACCGAAAAAACCGCTCGCTGATTAGTTGTTCTTCTTCAAATGTAAATTGCGACGGTTCGTTGTTTAATTTAAGAGCTTCAGCTAATTTTGAGTCAATATCAATTTGGTCGGGTAAAATTTTGGTTTGAATTTTATAACTATGCTTTAACTCCATTTTGTCTTTTTCGACAAGATAGATCCAACCGCCATCAGCATTCAGAAGGTCAACTACTTTTTTAAGAGAATTTTGCAGAACTGTTTTCAATTCTACTGAGTGGCTAACGGCTTGTGCGATGGTGTTGAGGGCAAGCAACTGACGATGTTGTTCGTTTATCTGCAGTCCATATTTTGAAATAAAAAAAACAATCAGAAATCCAAATATACCGACGGTAATTAATGTAATAAAATCTACCCATCTTAAATCCTGTCCCGTCGCAATGTTGATACTTAGGATCGTCACCATCAACACGATAACTGCTGTTGAGGCAACAACTTGCGATTGTTCAACCAAGCCTAACGATGAGGTAAAATTTTTGATATGTTTTAAGGGATTTATCATTTCCGATGAAAATTTATAAAGAAATTAAATGAGTTACAAATTCAAACGGAAAACTACGTTAGCCTGCAAAGCATATGACCTCGAATCGAAAAAGAAAAAAGTATTTAACATCGGCGCATCGTTTTTATTTTGATGATGAATAGAGGAGAACCCCTGCCCGACAAGTGTTCCGATGAGGGCGCCGCTCAGAACATCGGATAAGTAATGAGCATTCGAGTTGATCCGTTGTAACCCGACAATCGAAGCGAGAACGTATGCCGGGATACCTGCCTGCCAGCCATATATTCCGTTTAAACTTGCAGCCATTGCAAATGTAGATGAAGTATGTCCCGAAGGAAACGAGTGGTCGTCAGAAAAATTTGGCCGCATCCGCTGTGTCGATAATTTTAAAGTTTGTGTTATTATTTGAGTAACAGCAATCGACTCTAACAACAATTCTAACTTCGTAAAATATTCTGTAGAAGAGTTTCGTGATATCAAGCTTTCGAAACTAATCAACCCCGCTCCGGCAAAATAGCCCCAACCGAAAGTTTCGCCAAAGTTGTCGGCTGCTTTAGATAACGATTGCGACATAAACGCCTTTCTATAAAACTCCTTGCTGATACCTGTATCGAATTGACTTAAAGCGATGATCACAGCCGCACTCCCGATGAAGGCATACGGAGTATTGTTTTTTAAAAAAGCAGTTTCAACTCCTTCAACTAAATGATAGGGGTATGTTTGTATAAATGATGAAATATTTTTATAACGATAGCTAACAAGTTGAGAGCTATCGGTTTGTGAGTGGGTATAACTGTAAAAAAAAATGGTGCTGCTGATTATTAATACTAAAAACCCCTTATTTTTAGTTGCTCTCGCTGGTTTCAGCCTGGGGTTCCTTTTCGGGTTTCGCTTTTTTCGATTTATTCACGTCAACGAATTTGAGCGTATTGGTTTTAGGATTAAGCTTAATATTTATTATGCTTCCCTCGGAAAATTTATTTCTAAGGATTTCTTCTGCAATAGCATCTTCGACATATTTTTGAAGTACACGTTTCAACGGACGGGCTCCAAAAGCTGGATCAAAACCTTTGTCGATTAAAAACTCACGGGCTGGTTTTGTAAGCCGCAACTTGATATCCAGTGATTCCATACGTTTTACAAGCTCTTCCATTTGGATTTCGATGATTTCATTAATGTGCTGGCGCTCTAGGCTATGAAATATTATAGTATCATCAACGCGATTGAGAAATTCAGGATTGAACACCCTCTTCAAAGCATCTTCCACAGTTTGTTTCATTGCCGTGTATTTGTCTTTTGGTGTTTCAGTTCCGAAACCAAAACTTCCTGTAGTTTTAATATCTCTTGTCCCGACATTCGAAGTCATTATCAGGATAGTATTTTTGAAATCAACACGTCTTCCAAGACTGTCGGTCAAGATACCGTCGTCCAATACTTGCAAAAGAATATTAAAAACATCGGGATGTGCTTTTTCAATTTCATCCAACAGGACGACAGAGTATGGTTTGCGACGGACTTTTTCTGTAAGTTGACCGCCTTCTTCGTATCCGACATATCCGGGAGGTGCACCAACGAGGCGTGAGATTGAAAACTTTTCCATATATTCACTCATATCAATCCGGATTAGTGCTTCTTCGGTGTCGAACAAATATTTTGCAAGAACTTTTGCCAATTCGGTTTTTCCAACGCCGGTAGGTCCGAGGAATATAAACGAACCAATCGGACGTTTCGGGTCTTTCAAGCCGGAACGTGTTCGCCGAATCGCTTTGCTAAGTTTAACGATGGCTTCGGACTGACCGATAATTTGTTTTTGTAGTACTTCTTCCATTTTTAGAAGTTTAAGCGACTCTGATTCGGCAATCTTGTTTACAGGAATACCGGTCATCATAGCTACGACATCGGCGATGTGATTCTCAGTAACTTCGTAAACAAGCGATTCCGATTTTTGCTCCCATTCTAACTTTGCTGTTTCGAGACTGCTAAGTAATTTTTTCTCGAGGTCGCGAAGTCGAGCGGCCTCTTCATAATTCTGACTTTTTACGACATGGCTTTTCGATTGTTTTACTTTTTCGACTTCAGCTTCTAAGTCTAAAACGTCTTGTGGTACATGGATGTTAGAAAGATGTACACGGGCACCGGCTTCGTCGAGGACATCGATTGCCTTGTCCGGAAGATAGCGGTCTGTAATATAGCGGTCGCTAAGTTTAACGGCTCCTTCAATTGCTTTGTCGGTGTATTTTACACCATGATGTTGTTCGTATTTGTGTTTTATGTATTTCAATATCTGTATAGTTTCTTCAACCGATGTCGGGTCAATCATTATTTTTTGAAACCGTCTATCAAGTGCGCCATCTTTTTCTATGTATTGCCGATATTCGTCGAGTGTAGTTGCACCGATACATTGTAATTCGCCCCGAGAGAGAGCGGGTTTAAACATATTTGATGCATCAAGAGAACCCGAAGCTCCACCGGCGCCTACTATAGTGTGGAGTTCGTCGATGAATAAAATAACATCTTTAGCTTTCTCAAGTTCATTCATTACCGCCTTCATTCTTTCTTCAAATTGTCCGCGGTATTTGGTTCCGGCTACTAAAGCTCCAAGGTCAAGTGTTACAACACGCTTATCGTGAAGTACGCGAGAAACTTTTTTTTGTACGATCCGCAAAGCAAGTCCTTCGGCAATTGCAGTTTTACCCACACCGGGCTCGCCTATGAGTACCGGGTTATTTTTTTTGCGACGACTAAGCACTTGGGCTACCCGCTCGATTTCTTTTTCACGACCTACTATGGGGTCAAGTTTATCTTCCATAGCTAATCGGGTTAAGTCCCTACCGAAGTTATCGAGCACAGGAGTTTTCGATTTATCGTTTTTTTTCTCCACTTGAGGAGAGGCGGGATGTGAGCTTGGAGTTTTACCACTAATTATATTATCAAGTTCAAAGCGAACTGCTTCGTATGTAATATTTAGCTGATGTAATATTTGAGCAGCAATATTGTCGTCGTCCCTCATTAGTGAGAGAAGTAAATGTTCTGTGCCAATCACATCGGCTTTGAAGAGTTTGGCTTCCAGGTAAGTTATCTTTAAAACTTTTTCGGCTTGTTTGGTGAGTGGGATATTTCCCATAGTCATCGTTCCGCCGGTTGAACGGACTGCTTCCTCGATTGATTTCTTAAGTTTTTGCAGATCAACGCCTAAGTTGCGAAGTATTTTAACAGCAATGCCCTGTCCTTCGCGTATAATTCCTAAAAGCAGATGCTCGGTTCCGATATAATCGTGTCCGAGACGCAAAGCTTCTTCACGGCTGAGCCGGATAACATCTTGTACTCTATTTGAAAAATTACCTTCCATTATTGTCCTTTATTAGCAATAGCATAAAAAAATTAACATAGTTTTATTTAAACAACATTAATAGATGTAACACTGTTCCAATACTCATCTATCAACTACCATTTTTAATATAACGAAATAGAAAAGATTAATCAAATAATAAAATATTTTATGAAAAGGCATAATTGAAGAAGAAGTCTTCGAATGAAATTTAGAAAAGAAAATGTATGATGTCTGGTATCTTGCATTTCAAAAGATTTTTCGTTATACTTAAGCCAATTAAATGACTGTTAGTCATTTAATAATTAAAATATCCCTAAAATGAGTAAGATAGAAAGAAAAGAAAGAGAAAAACAACTTCGCCGCGAATCGATATTAGATGCCGCAGAATCTGTTTTCTTTGAGAAAGGTTTAATTGCCTCGACCATGGATGAGATTGCCGAGAAAGCAGAGCTTAGCAAAGGTACATTGTATTTGTATTACCGAAGCAAGGACGATTTATATCTTGGTGTAATTTGCAGAGGATTCGATATTCTCATCATTAAACTTAATGAATCAGTTTCACCGAATGTTTCGACAATACAAAAGTTACTAAACATCGGCTCAGCGTATTATAATTTTTCGCAAAAGCATACACATTATTTCAGGATGTTTTCTTTTCTCGAAAGCCCGCAATTCCATACAATGGCATCTGAAGAATTGTTAAACGAAAGTCACAACCAAAGTAAGAGAGCTTGGGATGTTATCATAGATGTTATTTCAAATGGAATAAAAGATGGAACTTTCCGGGAAAACATCGACCCCGTGCAAATGGCAATAATACTCTGGTTGAATGCTACAGCAATAATGAAATTGAAAGACCGAAAAGATCAATTTTGGATAGAAAATTTAAACGTCGATGTAGATACGATTTTGCAAAAATCTAATGCAATGCTTGTATCAACGATGCTCACAGAAAATGCAAAAAGATATTATCAACCGAAATTATAAAATTTTAAAAAATACAGGATAAGTTATGAAAGGTTTGTTTTGGACAGTAGTAGGAATAGGAATAGGAGCAGTTGCAGCTTATTTGATTTTAAAACCGGGAGTAGAAAGTCAGGCATCGTTTCCGATGTTCGTGATGAAAAAAGCAAAAGGTTCGATTAACGACGAAGTTTTTGCCGGAGTAGAGACCAACGAAGACGAGAAATGGATTTAGATTAAAACTGACTAGCGATAGTTCTAAACGTGCTTGTAAAAAGGAAGCTGGTTATTCCGATTGCTACGAACCACCAAAGCCATGCGTGCACTCTTGCTCTTAATGTAGGAAACATAATTAATATCCAAACTGTTGATTGAATATATATATCTTTTAAACTAGATGCAAGCAGTATATTGACTTTGGTATATTTAATTTGTAGATTTAAGCACAATTTATCGTTTTTTAAACAAATTTGGAGATTTTTAAGCATGTTTGCAATTGTTGAAATAGCAGGACAGCAATTTAAGGTAAGTCCTTCCGCGAAACTGTTTGTCCCTAAAATAGCAAACCAAGTTGGCAATAAGCTAAAATTTGATAAAGTTCTGCTATACAGCGATGATAAAGGTATCAAGGTTGGCAAACCAATAGTTAAAGGTATTGAAGTCGAAGCACAAATTTTAAATCATCTCAAAGATGATACTGTGATTGTATTTAAGAAGAAGAAGCGAAAAGGTTATCGAGTCCGTAAAGGTCATCGGCAACAATATACACACATTGAAATTACTAAAATTGGATAAGGAAAATTAGGTATGGCACATAAAAAAGGTGGCGGAAGCTCACGTAACGGACGCGACAGTAATGCACAACGATTAGGTGTAAAGCGGTTTGGCGGCGAAAAAGTTTCAGCAGGAAGCATAATAATTCGTCAGCGCGGTACCAAAGTATTACCAGGCGAAAACGTCGGAGTCGGCTCGGACGATACAATCTTTGCGCTTGTTGAGGGTGTTGTTAAGTTCGAGAACTCAGGTAAATCTCGAAAAATGGTAAGCATCGTTCAATCATAATCAATTATTTAATACAGTTCTTTGCATCGCCCGTAAGAATTAGATTCATCACATAATCTGGTTTCGATCGGGCTTCTTTTTTTAAATTTTTTTAGTTCTTAATTAACAAATCAAATAACTTCTAATCAGGAGGATACAATGAAAATTGCAGTAATTGGTGGTGGTAACATCGGTGGTGTGCTAGTACAGGAAATCGTGCGACGTCGGCTGGCGCGCTATGTTAGTTTGGTAGATGTGAAAGGGCCTGATCTATCCAAAGGTAAATGTCTGGACATTGCAGAAGGCGTACCAATCATTTCATCGAATGTAGTGGTCGAAGGCTCGAAAGAATACGACGTTATCGAAGGTGCGGATTTAGTGATTAACACGGCTGGCGTGCCTCGTGCTGCCCGGCCTGATGGCACTATTCCCACACGGGAAGAATTATTAGCTACCAATTTAAAGATCACGGATGCTGTGAGCGAAGGTATCTCTAAATTCTGTCCGAAGGCGATTATCATTTCGGTTGCTAATCCTTTGGATGCTATCGTTTATCGCCTATCAATGAATTTAAAACCGGCGAGTGAAAGATTGATGGGTATGGCTGGTGTTTTAGATTCTTCACGTTACAGATATTTCGTAGCAAATGAAGCCGGTGTAAGCGTTGAGAACGTAGAAGCCATGGTTCTTGGCGGCCACGGCGACGATATGCTGCCAATCCGTTCGGCATGTCGTATTGCCGGTATGCCAGTAGAAAAATTCATCACAGCCGAAAAATTGGATGCTATCGAAGCTCGCACGCGCCAGGCTGGTGGCGAGGTGGTTAAGTTATTGGGCAGCGGTTCAGCATTTGTCTCTCCGGCATGGGCGGCATTGGAAATGGCTGAGGCAATTATTTTTGACAAGAAAAAAATTCTGCCGGTCTGCGCACTGCTCAAAGGTGAGTACGGTGTCGATGGTTTATTTATCGGCGTGCCGGTCGTTTTAGGCGCGAAGGGTATTGAAAAAATCATTGTCATGGATTTGAATGACAAGGAAAAAGAGGCTTTCGCAAAGTCCGTCACATCGGTAAAGAAATCGAGCGATGAAGTTCTGACCCTGTCGAAGTAAATAAATCAGCAGCAGTTGTGGCTGAAAAAGAGAATTCTACTTTATGCAAGAGCCATTTCTACCGTTTATAGGTGTTATGGCTCTTTTTTTTAGCTTGTTTGACGTCACATTTTTTTTAATAGAAACTGATAAATTATAAAAAACAGTAGGTGTGCTCAGAATGAAATTTATCTACTGTATAGTGTTATTTAGCTTAATCTTTTCTTCTTCCAGTTTTGCACAAACAAGGCATGATGTTTTTGTTCCGGTAGGAGCGAGCGACAGTCTTGATGCAACTTACTTCATTCCTACAACAGCACCTCCCGCTAATGGTTATCCTGTGATGGTTTTTGTACACGGGTTCGGAGGAAGAAAAAACTCTACAATCCCATCCGCTGAGCGCTATGCAAAAAGTAGTTATCTCACATTTTGTTATACCGTCCGTGGTCACGGATATTCCTCAGGTAATTCCACTATTATGTCCACACGCGAGAGATTTGATTTGGCTGAAGTCGTTAATTTCGTCAAGGCTTTACCGAATGTTGATACTAACTCGATAGGCATTATCGGCGGGTCGCAAGGCGGGCTGCATGGACTCTGGGCTATCGTTGATAATTTGCCGGTTAAAGCAGTATCGGCGGACGTGATTGTTCCTCGCTGGGCATCGGATATGTTGACGAATGGCGCTGTCAGAAGAACTGTGCCTGTCCTACTCAAAAATTCTAGCGTCAAATATGACCCCATACAAGACACATTGTGGAATTTACTCACTCGCGATTCATTCGACTCGCTTTACTCTATTTTCACGGCGCCGCGTGATATCGACACAGTAACTTTGCAATCCTCACAAAAGCCGCTGATGACTTTTATTAAATATCAGGACTTTTATTTTGAAGCAAGCGATGGAATCAGAAACATGATTACATATCCCGGTTTGAAGAAAATGTATTTGGGAACCGGGGGACATTTTTCGGACGATAATTACGATCAGTGGCAATACCAATTTTCCTGGATAACAAGATGGTTCAAACATTTTTTAAGAAATATTAATACTGGATTCTTTGATGAACCTAAATACACTTACGCTTACAGCAGCCTTCCGATGGATTCTTTGGGATATTTCAAGTGGAAACAACACGAGATAAATGAACTACCGTTTCATAATAGTGTGCCTCACCGGTTTTATTTGCATTCGAATGGTTATCTAAAATATTCAGCCCCGACATCAGTTAATGAAATCGCTGAGCTTATTAACGATTACCGCGACTCAATGTACAATTTTGAAAGAGCATGGATTGAAGGCTTTACCGGGCTTCGGTTCGACTCCGCTTTTACTAAACGAACATTAGTTTTCGAAACATCTCCATTAAACACCAGCGCACTTATGTTTGGCGCTCCACGAATTAATTTCTATCTTAAGTCGTCTTCCGAAAAATTTCCCGTTAATGTTCAGATATACGAAGTTGATAGTTTAAATAATAAATATTTTATCAACCGGATAAATTACGTATCGCGCGGGAATCTAACCGGTCAAATGATTACTGCTGACGTTCGTGGCTTCTTTCATTCACACGAATTTCAAGCAAACAACAGGATCAGAATCGAAATCACTAATATTGATAAAACCAACAGGAAGTTACTCGGCAGCGTACCATTCGTTCTGCCTGTTTTTAAATACAGCCGCAATGAAATATTTGTGAACGAAATTTATGCTTCATATATCGAGTTGCCTTTAATGACAAACGAATATATTCTAAGAGTTTTAGACCAAACACCGAGCACTTTCCATCTATCTCAAAATTATCCGAATCCGTTTAATTCGACAACAGCGTTGGAATATTCTCTTCCACAAAATACTCATGTAACTTTAAAAGTTTACGACATATTAGGCAGGGAAGTAAAAACCTTGTTCGAGGGGAAACAATTTGCCGGCACATACAAAGCAACTTTCAATGCCGATCAGCTTGCGAGTGGTGTATATTTCTATAGATTAATAACAGCCGTAACCGATAATAATGTAAACAATTTATCGGGATACACGCGAAAAATGATTTTAATAAAATAAAAATTACTTGATTGTTTGGAATTATTTTATGTATATTATGTTAGTATATGAAACGATGCAAAATAAAAATATTAATAGATCGGAGAAACTATGGACACATACAATTTCGACGAATCTGATGATATCGATCAGCCAAGGAACCAAGATAACGAAACAAAGGATCTTCGGGATAAGATAAAAAATACGAATGGAAAACTTAGTGCTGAAACTTTAGAAGATGTAGTGAACCTCTTCATCGAAGAAGGAGACTACGCAAATGCGCTGTTTTATATAGATATGCTGATTGAGCAGAATTCATACAGCTCTGAATTCTGGCAGATGAAAGGAAACATTCTCAGTCTATTAGAGAAGTATGAAGAAGCGCTCGAAGCATTTCAAAAATCATTGATGTTAAATCCTTCAGACAACGAAGTTATTTTGTATAAGGGGATAGTTCTCGAACATTTGAACAGGTTTGAGGAAGCAAATGAATGTTTTAATAAAGCCATTGAAGAGGAGCCAGATAACGAAGACGCTCTCTTCTCGAAGGCGATTATGCTTGAAAAAATGAGCAAATACCACGAAGCCCTCCCGATTTTAAAACATCTCCTTCAAATAAAGCCGGATGACAAATTATTAATATATGAAGTCGGCTTTTGTTATGATATGATGAACAAATTCGATGACGCTCTCCGATATTACAAAAAGAATTTAGAACTCTATCCGTTCAATTATAACGCTTGGTACAACTGCGGTATCATTTATAACCGGTTAACGTTTTACATGAAAGCTATCGATCATTATGATATGGCGATCACAATAAACGAGAACTTTACGTCGGCTTGGTACAACAAGGGAAACACTTTTGCCAACATGGGAAAATTGTACGAGGCGGTCGAATGCTACCAACACGCTATCCGGATCGATTCTGATGACTCGCATGCCTGGCATAATATGGGCAACGCTTATCAGGAATTAGGGGAATACGACCAAGCGATCAAATGTTTTACTCAGGCGATAAAGATCGATTCTGCTCATTACGAATCATATTACGCGAGAGGTGTTTCCTATGACTATCTAAAAAAATATCGGAAAGCTTTAGAAGATTACAACCGTGCTTTGATGTTATTCAAAAACGATTCCGACTTATGGTATGCAAAAGCTGATACTTCATATAGTTTAGGATATTGGCGCGATGCACTGATCAGCTATAAGATGGCTTTGAAAATTAATCCGGAAAATTTATATGCTTTGTTCGATTTGGCTGAAACCCTCCTCGAGTACGGATACTACAAACAATCTTTAAAATCTTATAACAAATGTATTGATCTAAAATCCGACTGGGCAGATGCCTACTACGGAAAGGCAAAAGTCCTTTTCCTTTTGCAAAAACATCACGAAGCGATTGAATCGTTGAGAAAATCTTTCACGTTAGATGAAACCAAGAAAGAGCTTTTCGAAACGGAATTTCCGGGCGTCCGTTCTATCAAAGAATTTTTGCAGTTGTTAAAAAAATAATTCTTTCCACACATTCTTCCACACATGACTTTACAATCGAGCATTAAATATAACCGTCTCAGGCAAATTTTGTCTGAGATTGAAAACGTTGTTATCGGTTTTTCGGGAGGCGTTGACAGTACACTTCTTTTAAAAGTTGCAACTGATGTGTTAGGCGATAAAGCTTTAGCCGTAATCGGAAAATCTGAAACTTATCCGGTCCGCGAATACGAAGAAGCCGAATCTTTTGCAAAAAGCATCGGAGCGAATTACCTCGTCGTTCATACCGAAGAAACCGACGACTTAAAATTCAAAGAGAACCCGCCCGACAGGTGTTACTATTGCAAAAGCGAATTGTTTTCAAAACTTTCTGCCATTGCTGCTGAAAATAAAATCAAATGGATTGCTGACGGTACAAATAAAGATGACCTGCAGGATTTCAGACCGGGAATGAAAGCAGTGCACGAAAAAAATGTCCGCTCACCTCTGCTCGAAGCCGGCTTGACCAAACAGGATATACGAGAAATCTCGAAGGAGCTTTCGCTTCCGACATGGGACAAGCAATCGTTTGCTTGTTTGTCGTCCCGTTTCCCGTACGGTTTTGGAATAGATAAGGAAAAATTAAAAAAAATTGATGATGCCGAAACATTATTGCACGATAATGGCTTCAAATATTTCCGCGTTCGGCATCACGACGACAAAACAGTACGCATCGAGGTCGGTAAAAACGAAATCGAAAAATTTTTAGATAAAAATTTACGCCAGTTATTAGTTCAAAAAATTAAAGAAATCGGTTTCACTTATATCACACTTGATTTAGAAGGATACCGCACCGGATCGATGAACGAAGTATTAACCCAAACCGAAACCGAAAATTATTTAAACAATCACAAACAAATATAACCGACTTGATTATGTTAAAACAAAATTTGAAAATATTAAACATCATATTGATATTCTGTTTTTTGAGCGATTTACCGGCATTTGCACAGCGTTCAAAACCAATGAATATCGAAGACCTTGTAAAAAAATCTGAAGTAATTATTCACGGGATTGTAGAAAAAGTTGAAAGCGGAAAGGATGCTCAATCCGGACTGTTGGTTACTTACATAACAATCAATGTTTATGAAAATTTCAACGGTGCCCAAACAGGCAAATACACATTCAAACAATACGGCGGGAAAGCCGATGGTCTTGTTTATTTTCCTGCCGGCAGTCCTCGATTTACCGAAAACGAAGAAGTTATTCTGATGCTTTATCCTCAAAGCACAAAAGGAATGCAGAGCCCGGTAGGTATGGAACAAGGTAAATTTTCTGTTGTAATCGACAATCGTTCAGGAAAAAAGTTTGTACAAAATAAAACACCTAATCCGAATTTGTTCAAACATTTAAAAAATCCGAAAACAGTTTCCAACAAAAAGTGGCTAAAACCTGTTCGTATTGAAAAATACGACTATGTTGAATTCGCTGAAACCGTTCGTAAACTTGTATCAACATTAAAAACTAAATAGGAAACGAAATGCAGAAACTTCGAATACTACTTGCCTGTGTGTTAATTTATATTCAACTTTCTTTTATTACTTTTGCCGGTGGACCTCTCACGACTTATCAAAATAGATCGATAGTGTATAAAACAATGCCGATAACTTACCAGACCGACAAAGGAAATTTAGGCAATTTCTTAAACCTGACGGCAAAAAATTTGACAATCGGAAGTTTTCAAGTTTGGCAAGATGTCGCATCGTCGAATGTTACATTCCTCCATCAAGGCGAACTGCTAATCGATGTTGATGGAACAAATTTTACAAACTACTTAGATAATTTTTCTGACGGAATTAATCCCGTTGTATTCGATAATAACGGAGCGATAATTGATTCGATCTTTGGCATTGGTGCAAGCGACGATATTTTAGGATTTGCAGGATCAGCTTATTATGATGCAGGTCCCGACGCGGGTTACTACGCTGAAGGCGAAGCTGTGTTAAACGGAAAATTTACACAGCCGCCACACAATCTTACAGAAATCCAATATAAAGCTACTATTGTTCACGAGCTTGGACATTTTATCGGACTCGACCATACGCAAATAAACGATGAGTTTGCCGGCGATGGAATTACAGCAAACGATATTTATATTCCAACAATGTATCCTACTTCGACTGATGATGATGTGTCGTTAGCAAATTTGAATCCGGACGATATCGCTGCTGTAAGCTTTTTATATCCTGAACCTTCCTTTACAACTTCGACAGGAAAAATCAGCGGGACGGTAGTTCGTTTCGATAATTCAGTCGTTCGTGGTGCCAACGTTGTTGCGATTAGTACGACCGATTCTTTGATGAATCAAATTTCTACAGTTACCGATTATTTTGTTCAAAATACAGGCGACTACACGATACACGGTTTGTCGGCAGGAGATTATTTTATTAAAATTGAACCGATTATTTCCTCCTTCACAGGTGGTTCAAGTGTGGGTCCGTATGCGGAAGATGGAAGCGGTATCTCATTTATCAATCCGGTTTTAGCCGAGTATTATAACGGACAGAACGAGTCGCACGACCCGTTAATTGATTCCGTGAATGCGCGAGTGTCAGTATCTGTGAGTACAGGAATAGTAACGAGCGGAATAAATTTTCTTGCCAACAAAGTGCCCGACCAGCCATTAACAAATATTTTGGAATATCACGGAACTCCCAAGTACGTCATTGATTTGCCATCGGAATTTGAAGAAATCGCTTATGCGGTACGGTTTACTCCGGGTGCGGATGCAAAGTTAAAACGAACAGAGTTTTTAATAAACGGTGGAACAAATGGAATTAAAGGCAACGGAACATTGAAAGTAACAGTTCATAATAACTCAACCGGAAGTTTGGGCGGTATCCCCGGAACTCAAATCGGGGTTGCAATAAATATCCCTTTTTCGAATTTAACAAAAGGTGCGTTTAATACAGTCGATTTAAGCCCGCTTAATATTACTATTCCGAAAGATGTAAATTTTCATATCGTGTTTGAAGTGGTAGGAACAGCGGGTGATACAATACAATTTGTAATAGATGACGGAGCGAACCAAACGACTCGCAGTTCATCTCTTTTCGATTTAGAGTGGTTAAATTTTCAAGATGTGAATAATTTCGGAAGAGGATATAATTTGGTTATCCGAACAGTTGTAGATTTGCTAACCTCGGTAGAAGAGGAAGAAACTTTATTGCCGGATAAGTATGCCTTGATGCAGAATTATCCAAACCCATTTAATCCTGTTACACGAATAAAATTTTCCATTCCCGAAGCTGGTTATGTTAGCATGAAAATCTACGATGTTTTAGGGCGTGAAATTTCAGAACTTGTCAGCGACTGGAAAGAAGTTGGAACTTATGATGTTGAGTGGGATGGATCTAATTTTTCAAGCGGCGTATATTTTTACAAGCTCGTGGTGAGTTCAACAGAACCACTTGCAGCAGGCAACTATACATCGGTGAAGAAAATGTTATTGGCAAGATAATGGTCAATAGTCAATGAATAAATGGATAAATGACTGATTATCTCATTTTTTCTATCGAACTTATTTCACGCAGCAAGTCTTTCCTTGTAAATTTCTGCTTGCTCATTACGGTGGTAACTATGTTTTCCATTTTTTCGCGTGTGTCCGGATCGACTTCCATCGAGGTCAAGATTATTATCGGAATATTCTTCGTTTCATCGTGGTGCCTCATCTGATGTGCAAGCTGAAAACCGGAAATCTCAGGCATTATTAAATCGAGAATCATTAAATCGGGTTGCTCTGTTATGGCAAATTGTAATCCTTCCTTGCCGTTGTAGGTTTTTACAACGTCATAACCCTCCGACTCTAAAATTACTTCAATCAACTCGACCGCAGTAGGGTCGTCATCAATCACTAAAATTTTTGGTCGCACATTGGATGAAGATTTTTTCAGAGGAATTTTTTTTAATGTTGCAAGCAGCTCTTCCTTGTTAACCGGTTTCACAAAATAATCTGCCGCGCCAAGTGTAAAGCCCAACTTTTTCTCGTCGGTTATGGAAATAATTACTATCGGAATATCTTTACAAATCGGATGGTTTTTTAAATCCTTCAATACTTGCCAACCATCTCTCAAAGGCAGCATCAAATCGAGTGTGATTATGTTTGGTCGGAGTGTTTTGGCTTTCTCGATTCCTTGCAGTCCATCGCGCGCAATCTCGGTTCTGTAGCCGGCGTCGTGAAGGTACATCTCGAGTAGTTGAACAGCTTGTTGATTATCTTCAATTATTAAGACAAGTGGCTTTTCTGGTTTCGGTTTGGTTTCGATAATCAGTCCTTCCAGTTCAGATAACTGGTCGTCTGGTTTTTGAGCCAAGAAAGCATTTTCAATTCCGATGACCATTGGGATATTAATGGTAAAAGTTGTTCCGACGCCCCATCGGCTATCAACTCTGATTTGTCCTCCGTGCAATTCAACCAATCGTTTAGTGATGGCTAATCCTAAACCTGTTCCTTCTTTCAATGCCGATGTATTTTTTGTCTGTTGGAAAGGTCTGAAAAGTTTTGGAATTTCTTCAGGTTTGATACCGGTACCTTCGTCTTTGACGTAGATTTCGATTTCATGTTCAACTCTATTAAATCCGATTTCGATAGAACTGTTGGGTTTGCTGTATTTGAGGGCATTCGATACGAGGTTCACTAAAATTTGTTTAAACCGGGTTTGGTCCACGAAAAGCATATCTACTTGCGGGCTGGTTTTGAAGACAAGATTAATATTTTTCTTTTCGAGTTCTTGATTTAAAACGCGCGTAATGGCGTCAGTAAAGTAATCGATAGGAAAGCCCTCGATGTGCAGGTCCATTTTTCCGGCTTCAATTTTCGAGAGGTCTAAAATATCGCCGATGAGGTGCTGCAAGTGTTGTCCGCTGATTTGTATATTTTTCATAAAATCCCGGATTCTGTCGGGAGGTAAAGTCTGAAAATCCGATGCAATCAAATCCGAAAAGCCAACGATATTGTTCAGCGGTGCGCGTAATTCGTGGCTGAATGTTGCAAGAAATTTCTTAATAGCATTGTTTGCTTCTTCGGTTTTTAGTTTTTCGTTCTCAAGCTCGAGGTTCTTCACAGTTATTTCATCAAGCAAACGTTTGCGGCTCAAACCTATAGCAAGTTCGTTTGCAATAACGCGGAGTAAATCTAATTCGGTGTTAATAAACTCTTCTTCCTTGCGCGACATTACTTCCAACACACCCTGCAAGTCGCCTTGAACTAACAAGGGAATAGATATCAAAGTTTGAAGCCGGTTTTCATCTATCTCCGTCAGGAAATATGCAGCCAACGTACTGCGAGCTAACTCATCGGTTACAATAGTTTTGCAACTTAATGCTGTACGAACTGCGATCGAGGTTGCTTTCTCGTCAACAATTTGGTGCTCGATATCCGGCGGGATAGGAATGTTGGAAAACGTGGGAGCCATCAAGTGTAGAAGCGATGTGCGTGAGTCGTGACGGTAGATGCATATAAATTTTATAGGTATATCTAAAAACTTTGCTATCCGGTCGGCGGCTTCTGTGCACATATCGTCGGCGTGTTGGGCTGTATTAATCACTTGCGATATTTCCAAAAGCATTTCTTTTTGTTTTTGTTGCTGCTTTTGTTCGGTTATGTCCTGAAAGAAAACTGATATACCGCTTTCAGTCGGATAAATCCGGATATCATACCACGCTTCAAAGCGGTCGTCCTTGTATGAAGATTGAATGGACTGAAAGGTATTCGTTTCCATCGCAAGTTTATATTTTTCGCCAATCTCAGCATCTTTTGCGTTTTGGAAAATTTCAAAAACATTCTTTCCTAAAACTTCTTCGCGTTTAAAACCGGTACCTTCCTCGGCGGCTTTATTCCAATACGTAAATCTGTAAAGTTTATCCAACGCAAAAAAACCGCCTGTTATACTTTCTAAAATTTGAATTAACTCTTTAGATGTTTCCATAGTCCTTATATTTTTATGAGAAGTAAAAAATCAGTTATTAAATAAGCAATTTTTAAATAAGATGCAAAGAGAAAATCATTTCAGCAAAATCAATTTCTTGGTTTCCACAAATTTTCCAGATCTCATTTGATAAAAGTAAACGCCGCTCGGAAAATTTTCAGAATGCCATTCTATCTTATATTCTCCGGTTGCTCTGTGTTCCTCTATCAACGTTTCAACTTCTTCTCCAAGAATGTTGATAATTTTTACTGTAACGAATTCTGAGGTAGGAATATTGAACGATATAGTCGTTTTCGGGTTGAATGGATTAGGATAGTTTTGATAAAGATGAAAATTTAAAGGTGAAGCAATATGCTGTCCATCAACATTTAATAATTCATCTTTAATTGCAGTCATCGCCTGTTTATATGTTGAATCGTTATGAAATAATCCATACGAACCCAATACTTCGCTTATCGAATATTGAGCGATCTGATAGTCCGGATAGAAATAAAAGATTCCGTAAATGTTCGTATCGGGTTTACATATTCGAATAAAATCTCTTACATATAAAGCCTGTCCCTGTTCTGTAAAAGGATAACCGGGATAGATTGGTCCCATATCCGATACATATGAGCTTGGATAAGAGAACTCTGAAATGATAATTTTTTTGCCGGTCTGGTCTGTTAATAACGAACATAATTGTAAAAAATTTCCAAAAGTTACTTGTGTAGGTGAAGGTGAACCCGGGGGATATCCGCTGGTATAATAACTTAGTCCGATAAAATCGAATGGAACACCGTTGTCGATTATATATTGGTAGAATGCTTGATGAATACCCTCGAACCAGCCCACCGAACTAATGTGAAGTTTAATCTGTGCGGTTGAATCGGCTCTTTTTGTTCCTCGAATTGCCGCTTTTAATAAAACTACTTCTTTACTCCACACACTATCTCTTAAATAATTTAGATACGCTCCCTGTCCATTCCATTGAGTTATTTTTCCACCTGGATAATAACTACAGATTCCATATTCTATTTCATTACCCATTTCATAAATTTTTACATTCAGCCCCTTCATTTTAAAATAGTTTGCAGTTTCATAACAATTGTGTTCTATAGCGGCTGCGGTTTGTTCAAGATTAAAGGGTAACCATTCAGCCGGACCGTCTTGTTGACCGGCATGCGTAGCCCTGTCGCTGAAGTAAAAGAAAACACTTTGGTTTAAATTGTATTGAGCTGCTTCGTGTAAAACTCGCTCGGCAAATTCACGACTGCACCAAAATTCATTCTGCCAACCAAGAGAGGGCCAGTTCTGGTATGGAGTGGCGGCAAGTAATTGGCTCGACGTTGTAAGAACACCAACTCTGATCCAGTTAAAACCATTGTTTTTCATCACTTGTAATGGATTTTGATATTTCCAGTAACTACTCCATTCTCGATATGCCATATAATCGTTGGCAGTTCCACCGAATTGAAGCGTTGTATTATTCTTTTTATCGACGATACCATGAGCTGATACGGTAGTATTGATGATAAATATTATAATAATGGCACTTAAAAAATAAAATAAAAATCTCATACTAATTTCCTTCATTTATTTTCACTGTTTGATAATAATATGCTCAAGTTTTTCGCTGTATTCAGTCCACTTCTTATACAGCTCGTCCAACTCGCCCGTTATTTGTTTATACTCGCTATTGGTTGATTTCACTTTTTGTGTGTCGGAATAAAAATCAGGTTCAGCCATCGCAGCCTGGTATTCGATTTTTAATTTTTCCTTTTTCTTAATTTCTGTTTCAACTGCAGCCAATTTCTCTTTTATTGGCTTTGTAATCATGTAAAGCCGCTGTCGCTCTTCTGCCTCAAGACGTTTGCGATCCTTCTCTGATATTTCTGTGATATTGCCTTGTGTGCTAATCGCTCTGGTCGGTTTGAGTGCCTGCGTTTCTTTTTCTTTTGCCGCGATATAATCGGAAATGTTTCCAAGATAAATTTTAATCGACTTGTTACAAACTTCAATTACTTTGTTCACAACGGGGTCGAGAAAATGCCTGTCGTGCGAAACAATTAAATATGTCCCCTCAAAATTTATCAATGCTTCTTGCAAAACTTTTTTCGATCGCATATCGAGATGGTTTGTCGGCTCGTCCATCACTAAAAAGTTTGCCGGCTGGAGTAACATCTTTGCTAACGCTAACCTGCTTTTCTCTCCCCCTGAAAGAACACGAACTTTTTTAAACACATCATCGCCTTCAAACAGAAAACAGCCGAGGAGCGTTCTGATTTGAGTGCGTGTTTCGCCCTCAGCAACCGATTCTACAACTTGCAAAACTTCCATCTCACTCTCAAGCTCGTCCACTTGTGTTTGAGCAAAATAGGCAGTCGTTACATTATATCCGAATTTCATATCTCCCGATGTCGGCAACTCGCTTTTGCTGATTATTCTGCTAAACGTAGATTTTCCGGCGCCGTTTACCCCAACAAGCGCAAATTTATCGCCTCGTTCGATAGTTAAGTTAAGGTGATCTAATACCGTCAGATTACCGTGTTTTGTAGGATACTGTTTTGTCAAATCTTTGATTTCCAACACTACTGCGCCCGACTGCTTTGGCTGGGGAAAGCTAAAACTAATTTCCTTCCCTACTCCCTCGACTTCAATCAAATCGATTTTCTCTAAAAGCTTTATCCGGCTCTGAACCTGTCGCGCCTTTGTAGCCTTATATCTGAAGCGGTCAATAAATTGTTGTGTTTGTTTTAACTGCTGCTTCTGATTTTTTGCCGCATTAACTAAAAGCTCGCGACGGTTTTCACTTTCGGTTTCATAAAATGTATAGTTACCCGAATATATCGCTAACTTGCTGTTTGCCAAAGCAAGAGTTTTGTTAGTCATGTTATCAAGAAAAGCCCTGTCGTGTGAGACGATAACGATTGAGCCGTTGTACGATTTTAAATAAGCCTCTAACCAGCGAAGCGAATCGAGGTCGAGATGATTCGTTGGTTCATCGAGAAGCAGAAGCGAAGGATTGCTTAACAGTAACTTTGCAAGAGCAATACGCATTTGCCATCCGCCGCTGAACTCGTCAGTTTGCCTGTTGAAATCTTCTTCCGAGAAACCAAGCCCCATCAAAACTTTTTCGACTTGTGATTGCATTCGGTAAGCGTCTAAGCTTTCGAGTTTAAGCTGAAGTTCACCTTGAAGCTCTATCAATTCACTGTAGTCCTGATCGGAGTTTGTTGAGCTTACGAAATTCTGGATTTGTGAATTGATCTCGTCTAACTGCCGCTCAATAGTGTTGATATCCTCAAATGCAGTTTTTGTTTCCTCGTAAAGTGTTTTATTCGATGAGGTTACAGCTTCCTGAGGTAGATAACCGACCGAAACATAATTAGCTTTTTGAACGGAACCGGAATCGGTTTGAGTCAAACCGACTAAAATTTTCAGCAGCGTTGTTTTGCCGGTGCCGTTGGCTCCAACAAGTCCAATGCGGTCGTGAGCTCCGATTTGCAAAGTAACATTTTTGAAAAGATACTCGCCGCCGAATTGGATTGATATATTTTGGAGTAGAAGCATTTAATTATAATTCCAATACCTTCATCGACTCTTCTCCAAATTGCGAGATGACACGCACTGCAATTTTCTGCCCTTTCTTTTTTACTTCGATGGGATGCGAGATGTGCCCGTACAGCCGCTCGAACGCTTCTTCATCGATTTCAATTCTTAAAGCAGCTTCGGCTTTCTTTTTGGTAGAGGAAAGTGCAAGTCTTGTTAATCCTTTTTTCCAGTTATCAAAATCATCTTTTTCTCCGCCGCAGAAAAATGCCTGCTTCACGATAAAATTGCTTCCGTCGTAATCGTCGTCCACCATCCAGTAGGCGATGTCGTGGATGTCGCGGGGCTTCACCTCGTCTTTGATTGGATCGTAGATGTCGAGACCACGGATTTCTATTTGCACGGTTTTCGACCCCACCCCAACCCTCCCCTTAGTAATGGGAGGGTGTATCATCGCAATGTCTGGCTCGGCGATGGTTACAAACGATGCCGCTTTCTTGTCCTTCTTCAATAATCCTTCCTGCATCAGGTCGTCGTGCATGCGGATTTTGCTCACTTCAAATGAACCGAACTTTTCACTCGTAATCGTTTGACTGCTGACATCGCTCTCAAACGAGAAGCCGAGTATTAAAAGCCAATCGGCATCGCCGCGTGTGCGGCACTCTTTGATGGCTTCGTTCACCGCTGCTTTACTCACAGTTCCAAACTTTGGACCAATATGGATATATGCTTTCCGCTCGCCTTTCTTTGCCTGATAAAAACCTTCGGCGTGCAGGTACGGACTTGTGAGCGGATCGATGCGAGTAAACACTGCTTGCTCTTGCTTCATTCCGGTTTTCACTCCCGCCGACTTGAGATGATCGAACACCTTTTGCTCAAAATTATCATCGGCATCGTGCGATTGAGAGATTTCTTCCGGTGAGAGTGGGTTCAAGCTTTGTAATGTTTCGACAGTAAACGGACCTGCAACACGGAGCTTCTTGGTGTCCACCTCAGGACGATCGTACAGGGTTTCTTCCTTTGCCGGCTCGTCATTGGCAAGACTCTCGAGCGTAACGTGTGGGACTTTCTTGTAGATGAAGCCCTGACGGATATCGCCACCCTTCTCGTCGTACAATTTGTAGTAGGGCAACACCGCAGCCATGAGCCGCTGCTTGGCGATGTTCAGTGCGATGCGCGATGTATCCGTGGTGATCCATCGCCTGCCCCACTGTTCGGCAACATACGCCGTTGTGCCGCTGCCGCATGTTGGATCAAGTACGAGATCGCCGGGATCGGTGGACATAAGAAGACAACGCTGAATCACTTTCACATTAGTTTGAACAACGTACATTAAATCAGTTGCACCCATGAGATCAGACCAAATATTTGTTTGTGGCACAACTGGAAAATCTTTTAAATACATTTTATAACGAATCGAGTTCCCTTGAAAATGTATTCGATTCATCTTGTCTAAAGTTTTTATACCATTGTGTGTAGTTTTCCAATGGGCAGTCGAACGAGGAGTATACTCTCTGCTATTTAGGGTTATTGGTTTCGATCCTGTTTCACTCCAACCACCAGATTCTAGTGAAACTGATTGAAATATCTTATCAAAATTATCACTAAAAAACCGAGATGTCTTTTCTTCAGGAGAAATTCTTCTAACTCCTTTTAGATCTTCTATGTAATCATAACCTGAAGGAATATCGTAATCGCTCATCCTCTCTTGATAGAGGTTACGCCATTTGCATTGTTCTTTATCCTTGGCATAACATATAATATGATCGATGACATTTGAAAGGAATTTCGAGCTAAAACTTCCAGTTTTCTGAAATGATATTTGTGTAACAAAATTCTCGCTCCCAAACACCTCATCCATTACGCTTCGCACGAGGTGAACGTTCTCGTCGGAGATTTGCATGAAGCACGAGCCGCTCGGCGTGAGAAGCTCTTTTGCAACGAGAAGCCGGTCCCGCAGGTAAGAGAGGTAGGTGTGTATGCCGTCAATCCACGTGTCTCGGTATGCTTTAATTACCTCCGGCTCGCCGCTTACGTCTTCGTCCTTCTCGCCCACAGTGCGGTTGTTGAGCTTCATCTGCCAGTTGCTTTTGTAGGCAATGCCGTAAGGCGGGTCAATGTAAATCATCTGCACTTTGCCAGCCATACCTTCGCGCTCAAGTAGCGAGGTCATGGTGAGGAGCGAGTCGCCCAAAATCATACGGTTCTTCCAGTCGTCCTGGTGCTTGTAGTAGCTGCCGGGCTTCTCGGCTTCTTCCACCTTAATCATCCCGTTGAACTCGGTGATGAGCGAAAGCTGGTCGGGGTTGGTCTCGGTGTAGCGGTAGAGATTCTTAATGAGCATCTCCGGCGAGATGTGCTCGTGCCGGTAGAGCGAGCGGATATCCACCTTGAGCAATTCTTCGCGGTTGTCGTTGCCGTACTTATCTTTCCAAAAAAGCTCAGGGTCTTGCCCGCGATGGACAACCGGATTGCTTGCCCTGAGCGAAGTCGAAGGGAGAGAAAACTCAGCAGAAGTTTTCGCCTGCACCTTTGGGTTAGATTGCTCGTAACCCGCTTCTTCTTTAGAAGGGATGTGCGGGCGCTTGTCTTTGTGTTTAAATGATGATATTGACATAATTTTTCAATTCGAAATTAATAATGAAAAAGTAAAAAAAATGTTTGGATAGATTCTATACACAAATCTATAAGCATTTATGGTTTATTTGAAAGCTTAAAATCAATCAATAGTGCTTGTTTTAATGGATTTTGCCATTTGGTGAACCAAAAGCTATAATTTTTATAAACTATTTGAAACTGACTTACCTGTTGATTTACAACGAGTTACAACGCTAGATCGCTATTTCTATATACAATGTATAACATTCTATAACTTATTTGGACCGCCAGTATTTTGTATATCTAAGTTTGCCTGCTTTTGTAATCAACTTTTCTTCCAACATCTGGTACAATTGTGTCTGTATTTTTCGAACCGGTATTTCTTTACCGATTCGCTCATGAATCTCACCCACGGAACTTCTTGGGTATGTCTTTAAGTCGGCAAGTATGAGTTCTCGCAGTCTTGGACTCTCGATTTGTTTCAGCGTGGTCTTTCCTTTATACCCTATTTTCCGAAGAAGCTCAGGGTTAACAAAGTATTGCATGCCCTTTGTTTTTCCTTTCGATAATACAAGTTTGTTGTTGGTCAACTGTCCAAGCCAAGCCCGTACTTCTTCTAACTTTTTCAATGCTAGAATTTTGCTCAGTTCATTGGCAGAGAGAGAACTATGTTGTGCAATTACACCAAGGGTAATAAGTTCTTTTTGTTTGAGTTGATAATCTTTCGATACTTTATCCATCAAGCGTAATGATTCCGCATTAAATATTTTTCCATATACTGTAACGATAACACGGTCATATTTCTCCTCTACTACCGGAAGCTGTTTACCGTCAGATATAAGTATTTGATAAATGCGGTCATATCCGCTGCCTTCACGTTCCATCAGTTTTAAATCATAGAATACTTTAGCAAGGTGTTCGTTACGTCTAACTGATTGATGTAGAATATTTTTTGGTGTGACACCCAGCGGAAGAAGTCCTGGATTATGTACTTCTAATCTGTCGGTATAAAGGTTGATAAAAATATCTCCCTGCATTACATAGACTCGATGCGCAAGAGCATTGGCAACTAATTCACGTATGACTTCACGGTTGTATATAGGGATTGAATTCCGAAATATTCCTGATGGGAATTCAATAGATTCATTCCAATCGTCAAGTTTTTCAACTGCCGATAAAAGCTCTACAGGATTGAGAGAATAATCATCAAAAGAAATCTTCTTTACCTTGTTATCCAAATTATCATAACGAATGAAATGAATTGTAGGTGAATACAATAAGGCAGCCCTGTCTTCCCTTTGCCCTATCCAAAGAATTCCAAGATTTGTTAAGTATTCATCTTTCACAAAAAAATAATGTTCAAGCAACTCATCATCAAATTTATTCCTTATAAAATCGGAGACTCTATCTGAGAATCTAATTGCATCCACAAAATCCTGAAGTTTCCTCTCATCGACTTTTGTTTTGGGTATTCGCTTTGTTGTTTGTAATTCCCAAACGAAAGCATTCTTTTCTGCTGCTAAACGGCTTAATTGGTCGGGCATCACCGGATGACATTCATCTGAGATTCGGATATAGTATCTACCATCTGACGTACCTGCAATTGTTTGTCGACTTGGATAAACTTCAATCTCTATATATTCAGCACTATTTGATGCTTTCTTTATTGTAGCCGGAGCTATGCCAAGATTAACCGAATGTTGGCGGATGTATTTGGTTATTTTCTCTGGTAATGAAACATCAATCGTTTGATTCTTCGGTGGAATATCAGTATCATCCTCAATTCCGATGAGAATGGAACCACCTCTGCCATTTGCAAAACAGACAGCAATCCTGACAAGCTCGTGCAAGTCGGGAGATTTGCCTGTAAGCAGTTTCAAAGATTTTTTCTCTATGTCTTGAGTTTCATTCATCAAATTTCAGCCAGCTTTGCCTTAATCTGGTTTTTTATATCTCTGATATCACCTGCAATCTCAATAAAATGCCACTCATAGCATTCGTACTTTTCTTTAACTGCATTGATTGCCGGAAGCCAGCGATTTTCGACATACCACTTCTTCTCTTCTTTGTCATTCGAGAAACCAGATATTTCGACAATCAAATTAACAATCTTACCGCTTTTCGTTTTACACCGAGCGATGAAATCCGGCTCGTACATCGGATTATCTTTTCCATCTTTGTTGTACGGAATCTGGAAATCGAGAAAAGCATTCTTTACGTATGACAGAACTTCAGGTATTTCATCCATAGTCTTCGCTGCAATCTGTTCCCAGCTCTCCGTATCACCAACTACTACGTTCACATGGCTCTTTTTGGTCGGATATGTTTTTCTTGTTGTCTGCCCGCGAACATATTTCGTTGATCCGAATTTGTTGTAGTGGTTAAACACAGGTAATACAACATCCGTCTTCCTTTGTTCAGCGTAGATACCGAGCATAATATGATCGCATACAGCTTTTGGATCGTAATATAAAATCATATTTTTAAATGCATCACCGATAAGCTTAAGTTTTGTATCGAACCATTCCTCTACAACTTTTTTTAGTTGATTGAATTGATAGAAATAGGGGTTACCATCGTCATCTTTGTAAAAATGGTTTATGATATACTTAGTAAGAGTATAAACAACTTCTTGCTTGCGTTTTAATTTTGTTTGGTCTAATGTAAGCGTTTCTTTCTCGGGTGAAAACGCATTTGCCATGACTGTATATTCAGGATATTTCGAGCCATCAATCTCGAAATCTTTTATCTTACTGAAATCCGATTTAATAATATCATTCGAAATTTCGATTCGGTATCCAGTAAGATTCGGAAAGGTAATTTCGTATTTAGCATCACGCTCCGGCATTGCATAAACCTGTTCGACTTTTTCCGGTTGGACAGGCGTTCCCACTTTTCCTTTTTTGAAAAAGGTAAACGGAACTCCGGCAACCTGAGCATACTCAGATGTAAACTTACCATCTTTTCCTACTACGTAGGATACACGCCGCAATGCACGACCAACAACCTGCTCGCATAATAACTGTGAACCGAATGCACGAATGCCCAAAATGTGTGTAACGGTATTTGCATCCCATCCTTCCGTGAGCATCGAAACAGAAACTACGCAGCGAATGTGAGAGCCAAGCATTCCGACTTTTCCTACAGTATTCACTACCTCACGAAGAATATCTGCCTCCGCTACTTTTTCTACCGACTTATCCGGGTGGAGTATGCGGTATTCCGATTTGAACCGATTTATTTCAGGTGCAAACACTTTCTTGAATTGTTCATCTATCTGATCTGAGTTCTCAAGTGCATCTGAATCAATAAGTAACGTAGGAGGTTTTAACAACGGCTGACGTGTTAGCTTGTCATAGTTATCAAACAAATCTAACTTTCCATTCACAACTGTCGTAGTTCCATCTGCATTTGTTAATTCATATCCTGCAATATATTTGAAAACCTCTGACGAAACATTCGTGTTATTGCAAACAATAATGAACACAGGGGGATGATCGAACAACCCGCGATAACGTTCATACTCTTTAAAATAATTCGTATAGAGCTGTTCAAGGGCAATTTGAATTAATGGTGGAATATCAGGCCTTCCCTCAAGCCTTCGGTGTTTTGCACCAAAATTTGGCAAATCCTTTTTAACATGCTCATATAAGTTTGCTAACTTTGGCTGCTCTAATTCATGCGTTGGATCTTCTTCAGGTAAGAAAGGAATTTTCACAAGTCCAGATTCAATCGCCTCGACCAATCCAAAGTCGCTGACAACCCAAGGGAACAAAGTATAAGACTCATAACCAGAACCCTGCAAATAATAAGGTGTAGCACTCAGGTCATAAACCGAACGAATTTTGTAGCGTTGGGATATTTCTGCAAGTCCAGTGACCCACACAGCGGCTCGTTCGTTTTCCTCTTTCGAAACATCTTCTCCCTTTTTTGCACCGTTATTTTTCGGAAGGTAACAGTGATGTCCTTCATCATTAATTACAAGAAGGCGTGTCCCAGTTTTGAACTTTCCAATAACTCTGCGTATCATCTGATTATAATCTTCAGTTGCTTCACGTTTATTACGACCTTTTTTCCCGTCTAACGGGCTTCGTTTATTCCCTTGTAGCGCCCTTAATTCAAATGAATGGCGATTCGTTACGATGAGGCGAGAATTTAGAGCAAGAAGTAAATCTTGGTAAAACTCTGAACGGGGCACAAGGTCTCTTAGATGATAATAATCTCTCTCAGAATTCCTGTCGGCATCAGCATAAAGGACACTTAGGCGATCTCTGATAGTAATACCCGGCGCCACAATCAGAAAATAATCTGCAAATCTAGTATCTCCACGATACTCTTGCCGGTTAAAGTAGTGATATAGAAGCTGCATCGCCATAACAACGGTTTTACCTGTTCCTGTTGCCATCTTAAAAGCAATTCGAGGAAGGTTGAACTGAATTTTATCGGTGGATATTTTATTCCACTCACTCTGTAATCCATTAATAACATGTTGCCCGATGTTCGACTTTTCCGCAATTTCATTTAACCATATCGTCGTCTCTATAGCTTCTCGTTGAGCAAAGAAAAGTTTGTTAATACGTTGCGGATTGAACCAATAGCTCAATAACTCCTTTGTAACTCGAGTCGTCTCCGGATAGCCGGTTTCTCTCCACTTTTTCACTTCTCTTCGTACTAGATTTACAATATGTTTTTCATATTCAGCCGATATATCGCTGACATCGAGTAATGACCTTTGTCTCTGCGCAATAGGCATCGTGGGAACAATCGGTATAAACGGTCTGCGACCTTTGCGCTTATCATCGTAATCTAATCGACCATCAAGATCGGTTTGATAATAAAACTTGGGTTCCTCGTAAGGATTATTGAGTATAGGGCGGTTCCAAAAATTGACTTATTGAATACTTTTTTTTGTATATTTAAGAAA
>JASEGV010000035.1 GCA_030017895.1 Bacteroidota bacterium
TCTTCTCCCGCTCTACGAGCGGGATCAGAATGACTCTTTTGCGTAACTTCAGTTATTAATCAGCAATTGGAATTATCTATATTGCCGTTGAAATATACGAAGTTCAGTTTTAATAATCAATGGTTATTCTGAATTCACCAATTCGGTTATAGCTTCTTCAGCTTTTCCCTGATCAGCTTGTAGCCAATAAACTTCTTTCCCCTTTGTAAAAAAATAATGAATTTGCCCCATTCCTATCAACATTATTATACCTTGATCACCGATAACTCGAGGTGTAAAATGTGTAAAAACCGAAGTATCCTGCCGCACTCCACGCATCATTTTATGAAATACATCAAGCGCCTTTAACGTATCCAGAAACGTAGAAATATATAGCTCGCACTTAGTATCATCATTCTCATAATATGCAACGAGGTTTTCTGTGCCCGAAACAAACTTCCCGTGTAATTGATTTACATTTTGTTCGGCTTCCTTGTTATCTAATGTTCGATGCAAATTCATTCCGGCAAGTTTTCCAGGGACTAAATATTCTATGTTGCTTTTTTTACTGCACGCTGAAAGTGAAGCTATTAAAAAAAGAAAGAAAAATATTTTGGGAGCCATTATTTTAATAAAATCATTTTACGGATTTCTGAATAGGTACCGGCTTGTAATTTATAATAATACATTCCGCCAGATAAATTTTTAGCATCAAACTCCACGCTGTAACTGCCCGTCTCCTGAAATTTATCAACAACAATTGCAACTTCCTTCCCCAAAATATCATATACTTTTAGTGTAACATAATTGTCAATTGGCAATTGATAATTGACAATTGTCAATGGATTGAACGGATTGGGATAGTTCTGCATCAAAGCATAGTTTAATATATTTTCACTTTGAGCGGTACCAGCAAGTCGCTCCAATGAAATCGATTTTATCAATTCGTTGTTAAGAGAAATATTTCCTGTACCTTTCAATTCATAATCGAAATTTCCCTGCCGGTCAGTAATTCTGTAAATCAAGTTATCCGTAATCTCCCACTCAAGATACAACGGAAGCGTTGAAGTTTGTAATAATATGCGATGCTTTTTATGATCGTTGATTAAAGCCGCAGTACGTCCTGTCTCAAATCGAATATCAAAGGCATCGGATGGTGGTATAGGAGGTAATTCAAATTTTTCGAGAGGAAAAATAACTTCGTCACCAAAAAATAAAACCTGCTGTTTGCCTGTTTTATCGCTGAATTTTAATTTATTCGCACTGATATGAGAAGCGGCTGTGGCGTTTTTAGAATTTGATTTGGCAACACTATTTAGTATTATTTTTCCTGAACCATTTGCCTTCACCCAATAAGCTTTCATCGGTTCAATATTTTCGGCTGATGTGTATCCGTTATCGTATCCCCAATAACCTGAGGCAGCAACACCGGGGGGGTCTTGTACGATATTTGCGACTGCAACAGGACTACTAATCGACCCGATTAAATTCCAGCCGGCAACGACTCGAATTGTATCCGAGTATTTTTCGGTCCCACCGACTTCTATTGGTATGGAGCTGTTAAATTTTAGCCAATAACCTTTTCCATATTCAAGAGTGTCGCTGATAGAATAACCTCCTTGATATGCAAACGCCGATGAAATAGCAAACGGAAAGACAACAATTTTTCTTAAATCAGTTCTTTCCACCGGTACTGAAAGTAAATTCCAGCCCTGATTCACATTTCGTGATACCAAAAATGATCCAGTTGTGATATATTTAAAATTAACCATTGAGCTAATGTTACTCTCCTCATTCCGAGCCAGAGTCATAATAAAATATTCCGTGGCAACATTCAGTCCAACAACTTGAACTCCGGCATTCCCGTTCCAAACTGGATAAGTTTTCCAAACAGGATCAATTCCTAATGTTCCATCGTTCTGAACATAAGCATCAATTAAACTGTCGCTTGTAACTTTTATTGCAAATTCAGTTACGCTTGGATTTGATTTTGTATCTATCACAACATAAATCGAAGTAGTTCCGTATGTAAATTTGTCTTTGATATCAGGCACCTCTGCTAATGTATAACTTGTAACCGAGGCATAATTCCCCTCACCTTGCAAATTATACGCTAACACTTCATAAATATATTGAGTATTCGGCAACAGAAAAGTATCAGTAAACGAAGTTGTATTGGGTGGAAGGTCGCCGCTGACATTTGATTTTGCAAGACCGTTGTGACGGTAAACGCGGTAACCCAACTCGTCGTTTGCATTATCGACCCATCCTAAATAAATTCGGTTTTCCGACTTATCGATTACATGAAAATTTGAAGGTGCTAAAGGAACATTCGCAATTGTGAAGCTTCGAGATGAACCGGTACCTACGGTCGTTCCAGTAGCATTCTTTGCAATAACTTTCCAATAGTATGTTCTACCTGATATTAAATTCTGATACTCAAACGAAGTGGCAGTTTGATTTGAACTCACTATCGTTAATGGATTATTCAGCGTATCCAAATAAACATCATATCCGGCTGCAAGAGAGGATGAACTCCAAGTTAAATTTCCTGAACGCGGCTGATTGATTGCACCGTCCGTTGGTAACGACAAATTAAAACTACCTGGCGCAGGTAATGCAATGGTTTTAAAATTCCAAGGTGAACCTGTGGCTTCAAGTGTATTAGTACTATTTTTTGCTACAACCTTCCAATAGTAAGTTGTATTATAAGTGGTTCCGCTATATGGATATGAAGTACCAGTTTGATTTATGCTTACGATTGTGGTAGGTGGATTGACAGTTCCCAAATAAACATCATAACCGGTTGCACCGGTAGAGGCTTGCCAAGTTAACAAACCGCTGATTGATTGATCTATAGAATTATTGGTAGGAGTAAGTAAATTAAAAGCCGACAAAGATTGAAAAACATATTTTGCTACTACTGGAATATGGTCGGCGGCATAATGTAGCCCGTGAGCAACGCTATCGGGAACTGCTGTGTTTGGTAAACGGTTTATCGAATCGTTATAGTGGTTGCCATCGTTACCGTAAGCTTTGTATGATGCACTAATGAGATTGTCTGTGAGACTCCATGAATTCAACAACATATCAAAACGGTCGTCCATCCCACCATTGGAACCACCACCAAAGGCACGCACACGAGGCGACTGAGTATGGTGAATCGCGTAGCCACTTTGATTCCACGTCCCGGTCAAAGTTTTCGGGTCGTAGCACCTTCCGTCGTTATCGGCTTCGCTTCCTATTAATTTTTGGTATGCAGGCTCGGTGCTTTTGTAAATATTAAAATCGCCACCCACAATAAAATTTGTATTCGCAGGCAATGCATTCATATGATTTCTCAAAATCGTAACTTCAGCTAATCGCTTATTCTCATCATTTGTAGTCGCACTGGCTTTAAGATGAAGCGAATATATTTTTATCACTTCACCGCTGTTATTATGCTGGAATGTATATTCAGCAATTCTTCTTAAAGCCGTGTTGATATATTGTGCCCCAATGTATGTTATCTTATCCGATTTATAATAAAAGCTGTTATCCGTATCTGGTCCATCATTAAAAGGAACTGTAGAATACAATCCTACCTGATACTTATTCATTACCTCATTCAAAAAAGTAGTCACTCCAGTTTGACTTAGCATTTCTTGAACAACTAGTACGTCCGGCTTCATTGTATGTATTACTCTTCGGAAGAATGGATTTCGTGTAGCGGCATCAGTTCCGGGATAATTTAAAATATTGTAAGTGGCTATCGTTAAGGTATCGGTTTGACTGAAAGATGCTGACGTAAAAATGCAGCACGATATTGCTATTATGTATATTACAATAGCGCTCGGGAGACGGCGCATAATAATTACTTTCTATTGTTATTTATATTTTTTTCTACTTAATTCTAATGCTTTTATCATTAAAAATCAATTGTAGGTTATGGCGATGCGGATATCTGTGATGTGCTTCAATATACAAATGAAGGTATAAAGCTAGAAGTTTGAAATATTAGTCTTTTTTAAGAGATTTTGAGGGTTTTTGAAGATTTAATGAAAGCACTAAATTCTTTCGGGCAGATTTTCCTAATGTCGGACTTTTTTGATGTTTGTATAACAGAACGGTTTTTTTGAGTGTGTCTAAGTAAGCAGTGCAATTAGGACAATGGTTTAAATGTTTTTTGATTTCGACGCATGTCGGAGAATTTAGATTGGCGTCTAAGTTTTCACATATATATCGATATGTTTTTTTGCAAGTCATCTTCATTGAGTTAAATATTTATTCAATTCATCACGTAAAAAAACCCGAGCACGCCGCAAACGCGATTTGACTGCAGGAACGGATAGCTTTAAAATTTTTGAAGTTTCTTCTGCCGAGCGACCTTCAATATCCCGCAGAACAAATACGACTCTATAGTCTTGCGGAAGTTTTAAAATTGCTGCATCCATTTTTTCCTGTAATTCTTTATCCATTAATAGTTCAGCAGGCGACGGATCCCACGCAGCGTATTCACTTGGTTCCATTCCATCGGTTGGTGATTCATCGTACGAAATCCACAAATCGTCCAACTTACGTTTGCGGTGTTTCATCATACAATTATTTGTAACAATACTGTAAAGCCAGGTCGAAAATTTTGAGTCGCCTCTAAAACTTGAAATATTTTTATAAACGTTTATAAAAGTATCCTGCAGAGTTTGTTCAGCTTTTTCTTTGTTTCTGCAAACCTTGTACGAGAAACTGTAGATCATATCTTCATAACGGCGCACAAGCTCAGTAAAAGCGCGTTCATCACCTGTGCGGGCGATTTGAATCAGGTCGTCGTCTTCGAGTTTTAATTGTTTGGTTAACATAATCTGGATTGAATATAATATATGAGAGTATGATTAGCAAAAATTAAAACTTATTAACACCATGTTTTACTGAGCGGGCTTCTTTGATAAAAATTACTTCTTCAGCAATGTTTGTAGCCAGGTCGGCAACTCGCTCGAGGTTATGGCTAATCCGCATCAGATGTAAACAGCCCTCAATCATTTCACAGGAGTCTTTCATAACACCGATAACATCCTTCGATGTTTGGCGGTTCATATCGTCCATTATATCGTCCTTTTGGAGAACCGCCTGAGCAAGATTTGGATCATCGTGTATAAAACTATCGATTGCATCGCGAAGCATTTGTTGAGCAAGTTCGCACATTTTAGGGAGGTTGAGCATGGGTTCATGGACGCCGGTTTGAGCGATTGTGAGTGCCGACTCCGCGATGTTTACAGCGTGGTCGCCAATTCGTTCAAGGTCGTTATTAATTTTTTGTGCAGCGAGTATCAATCGCAAATCTACAGCAACCGGTTGCTGTAAAGCGAGTAAGTCAATGATGGCTAAATCAATTTCTATTTCTAACAAATTAATTCGCTTATCCCCCTCAATAATTTGTTTAGCAAGCTGCTTATCCTCTTCAAGAAATGCTTTGAGGGATGAACCTACTGCTTCCTCAACTACGCTCGCCATTTTAATTAAGTTCGTTTTTAAACTTTCTAATTCCATTTCAAAGTGCCGCTGCATATTTGCTCCTTCGCTGTTCGATGAGATATCTTAAAGTTAAAATTCAATATTCAAAATTCCACATTCTATATTCGTTCTTCACTTCGTTGAATTTTTATTAGCCAAACCGCCCCGTGATGTAATCTTCCGTCTGCTTTTTCGCCGGGGTTGTAAAAATTTTCTTTGTTAAATCGTACTCAACCATTTCGCCTAAATAAAAAAATGCAGTCCGATCGCTTACTCGTGCTGCTTGCTGCATATTATGAGTTACAATTATGATAGTATATCTTTCTTTCAATTCATAAATAAGCTCTTCAATTTTGGCAGTTGCAAGTGGATCGAGCGCACTTGCCGGTTCATCCATCAATAAAATTTCGGGGTCCACCGCTAAAGCACGTGCTATACACAAACGTTGCTGCTGTCCCCCCGAAAGTGCTAGCCCACTCTTATTCAACTCGTCCTTTACCTCGTCCCATAAAGCTGCGCGTTTAAGACTCCTTTCAACAATTTCAACTAAAATATTTTTATTCCGAATGCCGTTTATTTTGGGACCGTAGGCAACATTCTCGTAGATTGACTTTGGAAACGGATTCGATTTCTGAAAAATCATACCTACCTGTTTACGCAGCTCCACTACATTTATATTCTTATCGTAAATATTTATATCATCTACATAAACTTCGCCGGTTGTCTTCACATTATCAATCAGGTCGTTCATCCGGTTTAGTGAGCGCAAGAAAGTCGATTTACCACAGCCCGACGGTCCAATTAATGCTGTTACATTGTTCGGCAAGATATCGAGCGTAACATTTTTTAATGCCTGTTTGGCGCCGTAAAAAAGATTTAATTCTTTTGTTCGTATTTTTAGATTTTGATTCATTAGCATTAGTGGATTGCTCTTTTCCTTATTTTATATCTTAAAAACATTGCAGAAAAATTTAATGTAAAAGTTAAAACTAAGAGGACAAGTGTAGTGGCGTACTGAATTCCGAGTGTTGCTTCAACATCGTGCGATTGTGTCGTCATAACATAAACGTGATAACCTAAATTCATAAATTGGTCGGATAAGCTTCCCGGTAAATGCGGCAAATAATATGCTACTCCTGTAAAAAGGATTGGTGCCACTTCGCCGGCACCTCTGCCTACTGCGAGTATGGCTCCTGTTAAAATTCCGTTTAATGAATTCGGCACTACAACTTTGTAAATTGTTTGCCATTTTGTTGCTCCCAGCGCCAAGCTCGCTTCACGAAGTTCGTTCGGAATGGCGCGTAAAGCTTCCACCACAGAAACGATAACAACTGGTAAAGTTAAGAAAGCCATAGTAAAGCTCGCCCATAGCAAGTTGGGTTGTGCCCATTTTAGTTGGCCGTCGCCTGAAAATAATTTATCCATCCCACCGCCAACAAATTGCACGAAGAAACCGAGTCCGAAAAGTCCGAAAACTATCGCCGGAACTCCTGCAAGTGTATTCACTGCGAATTGAATTGTCCGAGAAAAAAAAGAACGTTGGTTCGAATACTCGGTTAAATAGATTGCGGTGAGCGTACCTATGGGAACACCAAGAACAGACATAACAAGAACAAGCAAAATCGTTCCTATTATCGCCGGAAAAATACCACCACTCATCATCCCATCCGAGGGCGCAGTAGTCAAAAACTCCCAAGTCAGTTTCTCGCTTCCGCCTATAAATAAAGCGCCTAACATTAATATAACCATAAATATTATTACAAAAGCAGCCAAAGCCGAGACAAAAACAACCGAACCTCCGAAAATTTTCTTCCTCACGACACACCCCTGAATCTTTTTAAAAGTTTTTGCCGCACATAAAATTCTGCAATGGCGTTTAGGGTAAACGTAAATATAAATAGTATCGACCCAATCAGGAACAGAACGTTGTAATGCGTATCTCCGAAAACAACCTCTGCCATCTCGGCGCCAATTGTTGCCGACAAAGTCCGGACAGGTTCAAAAATATCCAGCGACATCAGCGAGGCATTGCCTGTTGCCATCAGAACAATCATGGTCTCTCCAAATGCCCGACCGACTCCCAACAACACTGCGGCAAAAACTCCGGGCGTTGCAGCAGGCAATACGACAAACAACGCTGTTTGCCATTTGGTCGCGCCTAAAGCCAAGCTCGCCTCGGTCATAAACTTCGGTACGGATGTGAGCGCATCATCGGTTACTGTGTATATTATAGGTATTACTGCGAGCGAAAGGGCAACTCCCCCTACAAATGCATTTAGCCGGAAATCGTAACCGAACATATTTTGGAGAAATGTCGCAATTGCCACCAAAGCAAAAAAACCGATTACAACTGATGGAAAACCAGAAAGAATTTCCATTACCGGTTTCATAACTTCTTTAAGCCGCTTTGTTGCGAAGACCGCTGTGAATAAAGCTGCGAGTATAGAAATTGGTGCTGCGACCAATACAGAGATCATTGTTACTTTAAATGTCCCGACGATTAGGGGTAGTATGCCGTATTTGGGATTTTGAGAGACCGGCTGCCACTCTTTGCCGGTTAAATTTTTGAATGTCGCCTCGCCTTCGTAATCTGTTTCTTCGAGCGATTTTCTTATGCCTCTGTCGATCTTTAAAGAAGTTGATTCGTCTTCGCCGTAGGTTTCCTGAATGAATTCTTTTTCAGTATTGACTACTTTTTCTTCCGCTGAGTAGAAAATTGGAATTGCTTCACGGAATACAAAAACGAAAATTAAAATAATTACTGCAAAAGAGACGAATGCAACGGACTTGATAATGCTTTCAGCAAAGAATTCAGAAAACCTGAATTTCTTCTTTAATAAGTATTTTCCATTGATACCGGAGTGTGATTTTTTATCCATATTTTTTACTTACTTTACAGGAGAATACCCAACCTTTGTTACAATCTCTTGCCCTTCCTTGCTAAGCATCCAGTCAATAAATTTTTTGATTTCTCCTGTAGGTTTAGACCGCAAATACAGATATAAGTATCTCGATATTGGGTAATCTCCGCTCTTAACATACTCAGCGCTCGGTATATAAGCGGGAGATTTTTCATCCTTTTTTATTTTTATGAATTTAATACCCTTGCCATAAGCTTCGCCGCCGTATCCGATACTGTTTTTATCTTTCGAGACAGCATTAACAACCGCTGCAGTTCCGGGCATATTCTGTGCGCTCGGCGAAAAATCTTCGCCTTCGAGAACATTGTCCTTAAAATAAACATAAGTCCCGGAATTATTCTCTCGGCTATAAAGTATTATCTTCGAATCAGCGCCACCGATGTCCTTCCAGTTTGTTATTTTGCCCTGATAAATTCTTTTTACCTGGTCAAGTGTTAATTCCGAAACAGGATTTGTTTCGTTCACATAAAGTGCAAGTCCATCAATTGCAACTTTAATTTCAACTCCTAATGTATTGTATCGCTGCTTTAACTTATCCATTTCAGCGCGCTTCATTGGTCTGGATGAGTTACAAATATCAGTTGTACCGTTTATGAGCGCCGAGATTCCGGTTCCTGAACCGCCGCCTGTTACTTGAATCGTAAAATTTTTATTTTTAGACATATACACTTCAGCCCATCGTTGAGCGAGTATAACCATAGTATCCGAACCTTTCATTGTAATGGTCTCCGTCGGCATCATAAATCCAAACGTTAATGCCATCATTATAATTATGATTACTGTTTTCATATTTTTTCCTTTTAATTAATTTATTAAAACCTATACTGCATCCGCGCAGTTAGAACATTATCCTTTAAATCTCGTGTGTATTTTGCCAGAGAACCTGTGGCGGCTGAATTTACGTGCTCATTATTTACACTATCGTAGTAAACCAAAAATTTTATATTTGAATCCCAATGATAAACCCAACCGACTCCGAGCGTGCTGTATTTAATATCTGAGGCTAATAAATTACTGCCGGGTAATCCGATATCGTTACCCTTTACATTTGAGTTAGGGTCGAATACATCATACTTCAAAACAAACTGATGACTCAAACCAATATTTTGAGTATAGTTTATATACCAGCCATTAAAATTTCTTTGATATAATGATGGATTCGGGTCGGTTGTAGAGGGATAATAAAAACTGTTATAGCTTTTTGTAGCCGGTTGTATTCCCGTGATATATTCACCTTTTATTGAAAGACCGCCGATTATAGGAAGGTCGTAATACAGTTGAGTGTCAAAAGCGTAGTATTCTCTTGCAAAACCTTTACCGGCATTTGTTGTGCTTGAATCAACTTTGAAATTTTTGATCGGTGATGAACCGTTAAACTCATAAAAATATTTGGAAGTATTTGTAACATTTCCGGTATAAAGCGAGAAACCGCCGTCAATCTCAAAATTTTCATCTCGAAATGGAAGTAGAAAACCAACCCGTCCGATAAAATCTTTGTTTCGGTCATTTTCGTTTGCATTCGGAAGCACACCGTTAAATAGTCCGGCTTTTAGATTTAAGAAACTTAGCACACCCCTTTCAGGTGCGGCTTCAATTTTTACTCCAAGCTCACGCTCGCCCGGAAAAAGAGTTTGAAACAACCGTGAACGTTCGGGTGCCTCGCGCATATTGGAAGAATAAGATATTTCAAACCCGAAAGGTCTATCGAACACACCAGCCGTAAAAGAAAATGTTTGTAACCAAGGTTCTTTAATAGTCGCATAAGCGTCTTTAATTCCAACCCCGTTTTGTGTAACATCTATTTGAAGGACATATTGAGTTATATCTTGATCGTACATAAACTTCACACGTCCGCGCCTTACTTGAAAACGTGATTTAACATTTACAGGGAAATTACCGCCTGAATAAGAGTTGATTCCGGCAGTATCAGCCGATTGGAATTGAGCTTGAATATACCCCGATATTTTGATTTTCTTTAACGCATCGAGTGTGTTTTTTAAATCGATGACCGTCTCGGTTACACTTTGGAGAGCACCTTTGATTTCTTCGACATCCTCTTTTTTAGCTAAAGAATCTTGGGCATTAATATTTATAGAAACTAATAATAGCGTTATGATAGAAGAGATTATTTTCATCCGGTCGCCTTTCATTTGTGCAAAAATATAATAATAATGTGTTTTGTTTGAGTTAAGACAATGTTATTAAATTGTTAAGATTTATTTTACAGTATCACACTTGTTTTGCCTTTTTGTTGTATAATTCGGTTATTGTTAACAAACATTTAATTGAATAATTTCTTAGAGAAAAAATGAAACAATGGTATGAATCTTTGTTCGAGAACTATGCGAACAAATATGAAAAAGAAAATTTTACACAAGGTACAATTGGCGAAGTCGATTTCATCGAGGCGGAACTATTCAGAAGTTGGGGACACAATAAATCCTGTAAAATTTTGGATATCGGTTGCGGAACAGGCAGACACGCAATCGAATTAGCAAAACGGTGCTATAATGTTGTAGGAGTGGACTTATCAGAAAATATGTTAGCCAAAGCTCGTGATAAAGCGAAGCTAAGTGGGGCTGAAATCAAATTCGTTTGCGCTGATGCTCGAACTTTGAGCTACACTAATGAATTCGATTTGGTAATAATGATTTGCGAAGGTGCGTTCCCTTTGATGGAAACCGATGATATGAATTTCCAGATACTGCAAAATGCTGCGCAAGCTTTGAAGCAAAACGGAAAATTTATTTTTACAACACTGAATGGTTTATTTCCTCTTTTCCATTCTGTAAAAGATTTTATTGAAAAAAATATTGTGGAAGGCAAAAGCAGTGGAAACACATTCGATTTGATGAGCTTCAGAGATCGTTCAATATTTGAAGTTGAAGACGATGATGGGAACAAAATCGTAATGCACTGTAACGAAAGATATTATGTTCCTTCCGAAATAACTTGGCTACTGAAATCACTTAATTTTAAAAAGGTTGATATACTCGGTTGTAAAATTGGCAAATGGAGTAGGAACGATAAATTAACGATAGACGATTTTGAGATGCTCGTTGTGGCAGAGAAGTGAATTTCAATATGCAACAAACTTACATAGCACATATCGACCTCGATTGTTTCTTCGTTTCAGTTGAACGAATCAAGAACCCGGCACTTATTGGGAAGCCGGTTGCTGTTGGCGGTAGTCCGACAGATCGCGGGGTTATCGCTTCAGCTTCGTACGAAGCGAGGAAATTCGGTGTTCGTTCGGCTATGCCTACATCACAAGCCCTGAAACTTTGTCCAAACTTGATTGTTGTTTCAGGACATCATATAGATTATTCCGATTACTCAAACAGACTTTATCATAGAATGCTTGAATTTTCACCAATAGTTGAGCGGGCTTCAATCGACGAAATGTATCTCGATTTTACAGGCTGCGAAAAATTGTACAAACACGATTTACCCGGTTTTATAAAAATACTTCAGCAGCTAATAAGTACGGAATTTCAACTCCCCTCAACAATTGCATTAGCGTCGAATAAATTGGTAGCCAAGATTGCCGCTAACACAGTTAAGCCGGAAGGTGTTATTTACATACCACACGGAACTGAATCGAAATTTCTCGCCCCGCTGCCAATCGAGGTTATACCCGGTGTCGGGAAAAAAACAGAAGAATTTTTAAAGCAAAAAGGGTTCCTAACAGTTGCCGACATTCAATCAGTGGCGCGTGAAAAATTAGTTGAAACGTTAGGTGCAAACGGCGATTGGATTTATAATGCTTCCTTCGGGCGTGGCTCCACGACTCTTGAAACTTCACATATCCCCAAAAGTATCAGCCGTGAAGAAACATTTACTACCGACGTCTCCGAAACTGAAGAGTTGAAGAAAATACTTTTTTCGCTCGTTGAGAGCGTCTGCACGACTTTGCGTTCACATAATTTTAAGGCAAGAACTGTTACATTGAAACTTCGCAATCCCAAATTTACGACTTCAACTCACCGGCAAACCATTGCACCGACTAACTATGACCCGGTAGTTTTTAAAACAGCAAGTGAACTGCTAAAGAAAAATTACGACGATAAAACTCCAATTAGATTAATCGGAATCGGGCTGTCAAACTTTGTAGATGCTGCACAGACCGAGTTAGAACTTTTTCAGACCAAAGAGAAGAAAGATAAAATTGTAGAAGCGGTGGATAAAATTCGCGATAAGTTTGGAGACGATGCAATCAGGATTGGTAACATTTAAAATCTCGCATACCATGAATGTTAACGTTGTACTATTCTTATATAACCGGAAATTTCGCTCGGCAAAACTAAATTTTTAGCCGTTTACAATTGGCTTCTAACCATTTTGCGAGTTGTGCTTTATTCATTTTGCTGCTTGCCAGATTTATCATCATTTCATAAGCTGATGTTTCATCTGCAATTATCTCCCATCCGTTTTTCTGTAAAAATATATCCATTAACACGAATGCCACTCGCTTGTTCCCATCTACAAAAGCGTGATTTTTACAGATATGAAACCCATAAGCAGCAGCTTTATGGAAAATTGTTTTTTGCAAATATTTTCCCCCAATCGTTATTCTGGGTTGAGCAAGCGCTGAGTCGAGCAAATTTTTATCTCGAATACCTGGTCTTCCGCCATAACGTTCCAATAGGATTGAATGAATAAGCAGAACTACTTCTTCAGAAATGAATTTAATTGCCATTATTTTGCTAATTTATTCAGAGTGTTTCGATATTTTTTATTCGTCCTTTCAAAAGCATCTACCCATTCTGAAAACTTTGGGTTGTATGGAGACAACACAATTCCTTCCTCTGTTTCAATGATGTTAATTTCGTCTCCTTCGTCTAAATGATAATTATCAATTATCGTTTTCGGCAAAGTAATACCAAGGCTATTTCCCACTCGCCGGATAGCTGTTTTTAACATTTCGTTTAACCTTTTTGTTGTATTATAACATTTGTAATAACAAGAATCAACTTCCATAAATCATCACATAAATTCAAACTACTTCTTGAGCACAAAACTAAACCTGCTTCCCTTTCCAACTTCGCTCTCGACCTCGACCTTACTTTCGTGTGCTTCGATGATGTGCTTGACTATTGCAAGTCCGAGTCCAGTACCGCCGACTTCGCGTGAACGGTCTTTGTCAACCCGGTAAAAGCGTTCAAAAATATGAGGCAAATGTTCTGTGGATATTCCGTAGCCTGTGTCTTGAACTGTAATTTTAATTCCACTGTCTGTTTTTTCATAATAGATATCAATAAAACCATTCGGCTCAGAATATTTAATAGAGTTGTCTATTAAATTTACAACGGCTTGTTTTATTCGATCTTTGTCGCCGTAAACTTCTACATTTTCGACAAGAAGTTTGCAATTTATTTTAATCTGTTTGCTTTCAGCCAGCGTCTGCATTTCAACAACAGTACTCTTTAAAAAATCCTCAAGGTTAAAATATCTGAAGCTCATTTTCATCTCGCCCGATTCGATGCGGGATATTTCTATCAAGTCATAGAGCAATGCATCCAGACGGCGTATGTTATTCAAGGCTTTTGTAAGAAATTCCTTATTCACGCTTGGGTCATCAATTGCACCGCTTAAGAGTGTTTCGAGCGATGCTTGTATAGCAAAAATAGGTGTGCGAAGTTCGTGAGAAACATTTCCTAAAAACTCGCTCCTAACTACTTCAAGTATCCTCAGTTGAATGATATCTTCATCCAGCCTGTCAATCATGCCGTTGATTGCCCTTGCTAAATTCCATATCTCGCTGCCATTCTGTTTATCCGGAACGCTTATACGTTTACCTATGTTACCCTGTTGTATTTCGTTAGCAACTTCTATGATCTTCTTCATCGGCTTGGTAATAGGTTTCGATATCCATAAACTAATCAGAACAATTAAAACAAGTAATGCCACGCTGACGAAAATAATAGCTTCTCGTAATTCGGCTGTCGATTTTTCGACTTCAGTAAGTAGAATTCCGCACCTTATAAAAGATATTTCAGTATCGAAAAATTTAATTGCCGGTGTAATTTTCCGGGCGACATAAAGCATTTCATGACCGAGTGTCGAGCTTAATCGTTTGCTAATACCGACTTCACCCTTGATCGCACTTTGTATTTCAACACGATGTAAATGTTTTTCAATTGCAAGCAGCTCGTCTCTTGTCCGCTCCGATTCAAAAACTACCGTCCCGTCCGATGCTATTAAAGTAAGTCTGATACCCGTTCGTTTTGCATACTCGCGATAATGTTCGTAAATCGAATCTTCCGCTTTGCCCAACCACGAATCAGTTCCTAAAATATATTCAAATTGGTTTGTATGGGTAATAAGCTGACTGGTAATTCTATCGAAAAAAAATTTTTCCATCCGATAATGGATTAAAAAAGCAGTCGCCGTAATAATTCCAAACGAAAATATGATTAAAAACAAGCTTAGCCTTGTACTTATCTTCATACATCCTCCCTTAATCGGTAACCAACACCCTTAATAGTTTCGATGTAATCGGTAAGCGAGCCTAATTTCTCGCGTATCTTTCGAATGTGAACGTCGATAGTTCTCTCGATAACGTAGGTATCGCCCCAAATTGCATTCAATAGAGATTCTCGGTTTACTACTTTACCTTTATGCATAGCGAGATATAACAAAACTTCAAATTCCTTTTTAGGAAAGAAAACCTCCTTCTTATTTACAAAAACCCTGTATTGGTCCGGAAATATTTCTATTCTTCCCACCTTTATAAATTTTTCTATATGTGTTTTTGTTTTTATTTCTTCGCTCCGTCTTAGAACCAATTTGATGCGTGCTAAAAGTTTAGGAATACTTATCGGCTTAACAATATAATCGTCGGCGCCAAGTTCCAACCCGACTATCTCATCGGTTTCGCTCCCCTTCGCAGTTAAAAATATTACAGGAATGTTGGTTGTCTTCTCGTTCTTCTTTACTTCTTTAACAACCTCCAAGCCGCTGTATTCGGGAAGCATTATGTCTAATAAAATTAGGTCGGGTTGGCGTTCTACCAACTCGAGTGCCTTTTCACCATCAAAAGCAGTCTCAACTTTGTAGCCTTCTTTTTGAAGATTATACTTTAGTAAATCGACTATATCCTTTTCATCATCTACTATTAAGATTGTTTTTCGCATAAATTAATTTTTAGTGATGAAGAATTTTATCGAGTTATAATATATCAGAATAGATAGTAGTAACAATCCGATATCTTCAAAAAATCTGCTCCAGCTTAAAGGTGCACCGTCGAGCCCGAAACACCCGCAATCGATGGAAAGTCCTCGCAATAAACTAACAGCAATCAAAACAGAAAAAGCAGCAAATAAAATAGCCGATAAAAGCGAGCTCCCCCTTAGCAATAATCCGAAGATTAAGAATATACCGATAACCAATTCAAGCCATGGTATAGAGATGGCAAATACATTTATGAAAAACGGTGGAAGAATTTGATAAGCTTGAATCGATTTGGCGAATGCGGCTGGTTCGGCAACCTTTGGTACGCTTGCCATAATTAAAACAAAACCTACAACTACACGCGAAGCGTATGTTAAAAATTTGTTACCGATAACTTTTCTAATCATTTAGCTTTCTCCCAACCCTCCATACCATCGTGATAAATAAATACTCGTTTAAAGTTCATATCCTTCATAGCTTTTGCCAAGTTCGTGCTTAACTCGCAATTAACTCCTTCACAGTAAATTACAATGGGCGTATCGGTAGGAATTGTAACTAACCTGGACATATAATCAAACATATTCAAGTAAGGAATGTTGATAGCGGTTGGAATATGACCTTCTTGATACGCTTCTGGATTTCGCGCATCAATAATTAATGCTGATTTTGTTGTAATTAGCCGCTGCAATTGGGATAAAGATACTGACCGATTTGAAGCGGTATCAGAAACTATTGTAGTGTGATTGAATAAAAGTGAATCGCTTACTTCGTTGTATATGGGAGATTGATTTAAAAGTGCAATTCCCTTAGGCGATAAAGTATTATAAACAATTGCAATAAGCAGAACGAAAACGATTATTATTAATGCCTCATGAAACGAATTTTTTGGTTTAAAAATTTCTATCATTCGAATTTATCATTCTTTGTTAGATGGTATCCGCGCAGGAATTCTTCCGCACTCAACCGGCGTTTGCCTTCCTGCTGAAGTTCCAATATTTCAATCGCACCCTCACCCGTTGCTACTAACGCTCGTTTGGATGAATCGATAATTTTTCCTGATTGATCTTTCGTATAATTATCGATAATCTTAGTTTTGAATATTCGTATTAGTTTTCCGTTGTGATGAGTATGTGCACAAGGTGACGGTGAAAGACCGCGAACAAAATTATGAATTTGTAGGGCGCTTTTATTCCAATCAATAACACAATGTTCTTTAAATATTTTTGGCGCCGGTGTGGCTACCGAGTCATCCTGAGATTTTGGTTTGACTTTACCAGCTTCTATTAAACGAACGGTGTGTAACACAATCTCAGCACCTATTTCAGTAAGCCGATCGTGTAACTCGCCGGCAGTTTCGTTTTCCTTAATTGGTAAGCGGGCTTGCAAGATAACGTTTCCGGTATCGACTTTCTCCTGTAGAAAAAAAGTTGTTACGCCGGTTTCTTTTTCGCCATTAATGATTGCCCAGTTGATTGGTGCTGCACCGCGATATTTCGGTAAAAGCGAAGCATGTAAATTAAACGCACCAAGTTTCGGTATAGTAAAAACTTCGCTCGGAAGAATTCGGAAAGCAACGATAACAAACAGGTCAGCATTCAATCCTTTTAATTGAGAAATAAAGTTTTCGTCTTTCAGCGATTCAGGTTGAAGAACTTTCAGCTCTTTTCGTAAAGCGAATTGTTTGACCGCAGAAAAAGCCAAAGTTTGTCCTCTCCCCTGCGGTTTATCAGGAGTGGTTACAACTGCTGCAACATCGCAATAATTTTCTAACAACAAACTTAAACTGGGGATGGCAAATTCGGGAGTCCCCATAAATATAATTCGCATTTCGCTTTCAGTTTAATTGAATTTATGTTCTTTATAAAATGACTCTTTGTGTAGTTACGACGGGATATTTTGTTGCAACTTCACCATTCTGAATTTTTTCGATTGCTTCTTTTAATTCTTGCTTCTTCGACTTAGTCAAATAATCAACGAACAAAACACCGTTCAAATGATCCAGCTCGTGTAGAATTACCCGTGCTAATAAATCTTCTGCTACAATTTGTTGATCTTTGAATTTAGTGTCCTTGTAATTTACTACAATTTTTTGAGGTCGTTCTATTTCGCCGCGAACATCCGGGACACTTAAACAGCCCTCTTCCATAGAGCATTTACCTTCTTCAGAAATCACTTCGGGATTGATTAGTGCAAATGGTTTTACATCTTCATACTCTTCGAGGAATGAAACATCAACTACAATTATTCGCTGCAGAACGCCAACCTGATTAGCCGCTAAGCCGATACCATCGGCGCTGTGCATCGTCTCGAACATGTCCATAATAAACTTCAGAGTAGAATCATCTATTTGGGAAACTGGTTTCGCCTTTTTACGAAGCGGCTTTGTGCCATCTAAATATATGGGTAATACTGACAAAAATCTTTTCCTTTGATAATGTTATAACAAATATAAAAATTTACGGAACACTATTCAACTACTCTCTTCGCACCAACATATCTTTTTTTATAATATGTACTTTGCATAGATGATATCGTAACTCCGAACGAACGACTCGCATGAGCAAACAAATCATCGCCTAAATAAACTCCTACGTGTGAAGGATTCCGCCCGGTTGTATTGAAAAATACCAAGTCGCCAAAAGCCAATTCGGATTTTAAAACTGATGAACCTATTCGATATTGTTCGTTGGTTGAACGGGGTAGTTTGATACCGAAAGATTTTTCAAAAATCTGACAGGAAAAACTGGAGCAATCAATTCCATCCGAATCGTTTCCCCCGTAAGAATAAGGAGTACCAATCAAACTTAACACCTCGATAAGTACTTTATCGCGCTCGGCTCGTTCCGGACTTTTCGGTGGTGCAGATTTTAGTATTTGGTCTTTTACAGATGGTATATCAACCTTGCGGTCATCTTCTGCCGCTTCTTCTTTTGCTTCTTCGCTTGCAAAACGGAATTCTTTGTTCGTATCCTTTTCCTCTGGCGCCCGAAATTCCTTAGCCTTGAATCGCGGGTCAGAACCTGAGCAAGCATAAAATAGAAACGAATTAACAATTATTAAAATCGAAATAAATATTTGTTTAGAAGTCATCAAATAATCCACCGTAAAAATTGAAGCCCCAAATAGGGGCTTCAAATATCATCCTAAATAAGAACGTAAGTGTTTGCTTCGTGAAGCATGCCGCATGCGTCGAATAGCTTTTTCTTTTATCTGCCGGACACGTTCTCGTGTTAATGCAAATTTTTCACCTATCTCTTCTAAAGTCAACGAATGTTCTCTGCCTAATCCGAAATACAAGCGGATTACTTCCGCCTCTCTGTCGCTCAATGTATTTAGTGCGCGTTCTACCTCTTTACTTAGCGATTCTTTCATTAAATCCTGGTCGGGCATCGGAGTTCTCTCGTCCTGGATAACATCCAACAGACGACTTTCTTCACCTTGAACAAATGGCGCATCCATCGAAACATGCCTACCCGAAATTTTTAGAGTGTCGGCAACTTCATATAGCGACATATCCAATTCTTCAGCTAACTCGATTGCACTCGGCTCGCGTTCAAATTCCTGTTCCAACGTGCTGAAGGCTTTGCCTATTTTATTCAATGCACCGACGCGATTCAAGGGTAACCGAACAATTCGGGACTGCTCGGCTAAAGCTTGCAAAATTGATTGGCGAATCCACCACACAGCATACGATATAAACTTAAATCCGCGTGTTTCATCAAACCGTTTTGCAGCTTTAATCAATCCTAAGTTTCCTTCATTGATCAAATCACCGAGCGATAATCCTTGATTCTGGTATTGTTTTGCTACACTTACCACAAAACGTAAGTTTGCTTTAGTTAATTTCTCAAGAGACTTTTGATCGCCTTTTTTTATCCGGCGGGCAAGTTCAATTTCTTCTTCCTGATTCAGTAAATCTACTTTTCCAATCTCTTGTAAATATTTATCAAGGGATTGGCTTTCTCTATTCGTGTATTGTTTAGGTATCTTACCCATCAATTACCTTATATTATTTGTCAAAATTTATTTTTTTAATTTCAGATATTCTTTGTTCACATCTATACGGTCAACGATGCCAACAATTGTTGCATCAACGGGAGCCATTTCTACAGGAAGCGGAACAGTAGCTTCTCGTGCTGAGATGTAAAAAACTGTTTCGCCCGGACCGGCACCTACCGTATCGACAGCTACGATGGGATCACCGGTTTTTTCGCGATGAGCATTCAGCGGTTGAATGAACTGAAGTTTGAATCCAATCGTATTCGGGTCTTTCCGTGTTCCCCAAATTGTGCCTATTACTTTTGCAAAAAACATCAGTTCTCTTCGATATCTAATTTATCTACCACTGCCATTATTACAGCATCAACAGGTTTGTTTTTTGTTAAAGTAGTTTGCCGGGCAGAACTGCCGCTGCAAACTAAAACGATATCTCCAATTCCTGCTTGGACTGTATCAACAGCTACTAAAAAAGTATCTTTAACTTTGTAATCTAAACCAATATGTTTTACAATTTGCAACTTGAAACCGACCAGCTCCTCGTCCTTACGAGTAGCCCAAACAGTTCCCACTACTTTTCCGAGAGTCATAATATTTATTTATTTATTAATGAATGATAAAAACTTGTACCACTTATTTGCAATGAAGAATCATCGAGTTCAAAAATTTCTCCGATAGTTTTAGCTAAATCAGCGAACGATTCACGTATACCTAAATTGATACCAACTTTATCATCCGGTGAATAACAGAGTATCGGAACATACTCACGCGAATGATCGGTGCTCGGAGTTATCGGATCGTTACCGTGGTCTGCTGTGAGTATCAACCATTCGCCGTCGCTCAAAGTTTCCGCAATTTTAGGTAAAGCCAAATCAAATTCTTCCAGAGCATTTGCAAAACCTAATGGATCATTTCGATGACCGTATAATTGGTCGAAATCAACTAAATTCGCAATAATCAGTCCCGATTTATTTTTTTTACTTTGTTCAATTATTGAACGGACACCTTCAGCATTGGATTTCGTGTGAATAATTTCGGATAATCCTCTTCCGGCAAACAAGTCGTCAATTTTTCCGATACCGATAGTTGGGATATTTTTGTTTTTCAAAATATCCAACAATGTATCTCCATGAGGCGCAACCGAAAAATCGCGTCTGTTTCCTGTTCGTTTATAATTGCCAGGATCACCAGCAAAGGGACGTGCAATTATCCGCCCTACTAAGTGTTTGCCAATACAAACTTGCGTTCTCGATATTTCACAGATTTCATAGAGTCTTTCGAGCGGTATAGTTTGCTCATGTGCAGCTATCTGAAAAACAGAATCTGCCGATGTGTAAATAATCGGAAAACCTGTCCGCTGATGTTCTTCACCTAAATCATTTATAATATCAGTACCTGAAGCTGCCTTATTTCCTAAATATCCTTTTGAGTTTGTAGCTGATAAAAATTTTTCCAATAAATCATCAGGAAATCCGTTCGGGTATGTAAGAAACTCTTTTTCAGTAATTACACCCAATAATTCCCAATGCCCTGTGGTGCTATCTTTACCTTTCGACTTTGCCGCCATTTTTCCAAAGGAAGCATTCGGTTGTTCAGACGGCGGTACAAACTTAATTGGTATAATATTCCCAAGACCAAATTTTTGTAAATTCGGGAGGTTGAGGCTGGCAACATTGTCAGATAAATTAGCGAGTGTGTTGCTGCCTTCATCCTTATACAAATTTGCATCCGGTAATTCGCCTACACCGACTCCGTCAAGGATAACAAGAATAACCTTTTTATGCAAAGTTTATCCTGGACTAAGAATAAACCTCTTTTTCGTTGCACTTACAAATCTGAAGACGTTTTTGATTGAATTTCCAAGAGCCTGTATTCGCTAACATGCTTGATATAATCAAAATCGGTTCAGTCATAGATTCACATTTAGGACATTTACGTCCCCGTTGTTTTGCAGCTTTCGCCGCTTTGTCAGCAAATGATTGTTGTTTTGCCATTTATAATTTTCTCCTATTAATATTTCTTATGTTATTTAAAAAACTCTAACTGTGTTTCCACCACTCTCGGTGGCTTTTTGCAGAACTAATGACGTATTTTTGATTAGTTCTTCTTTCGTCATTCCTTCGCTCGCACCGGAGACCCCGATGCTGAGTGTAACAGAAAAACTTTTATTCTCAAATGTTACCACGACCGAAGCGATTGTTTTGCGAATTTTTTCAGCCCATAAATATGCCTCATTGGCTGGCGTGCGTATTAATGCAATTCCGAACCGGTCTTTGTTTAACCTTCCGACAAGGTCGTATTGCCTGACACTGCTACGAATGACCTTTGATAAGGTTACGAGCAAATGATTGATACCGTTTTGACCATAACGAACGAGTAATTCGGGGTAATTATCCACACATAAAAACAATAAAGATAAATCTTCACCGAAATCGTCGGCTCTGGATAATTCGTCATTATATTTTTCGTTCCAGAATTTTTTCGAATAAACGCCCGTCAATTCATCGACGATTACATACTCGTCGATTATTTTGTTCATATAAAAAACTTCTAGAGCGGCGGCGGCATTTTCTGTAAGCCGGTATAATACTTCGATATCCTGTTTCGAGAAATTATATTTATCTTTGCTCTCGACGTTTAATGCACCATAGCATTTATTCATCGAACTAATCGGTATCGAAATGAACGAACCGGAATTGTTTATTTTTTCGGCTTCAAAATATCGACATCTGTTTTGCGATCCTATATCTTCTATCAATTCGTGCGAATTATTTTTTATAACTTCACCGACTATACTCGAATGAAAATCAATTGTAGTATCAGGTCGAATATAAATTTCGCCGCTACGGTTTATAACTTTTTGGACAGTCCAAATCTGTTTCACTTCGTCCTGCATCACGACCGAGATGAAATCCCATTTCAGTAATTTTGTGGATTCATCAACAAGCGATTGCGAGATTGTTGAGACAGTTAAATCTGCCTTTATCTTCTCTTGAAAACGATGTATTGCATTCAAAAGTTCGGCATCAAGAAGTAAGTCATATTTATCGGTATAACTTTTAATTAATCCCGAAATCAATTTTGTACACTGTCCCAGTAGAAGCAATGTTTCATAACCGAACGCTTCTTCGGTTTTACTATCTATTGCAACAACGGCAACAGCTTCATCGACTGATTTATTTGCTACTAAATTTTTAAAGAATACCGGTACACCGACAAACGATTTTATGAATTGCGGCTGGGAATAATAAGCAATCAATTCGTGTTCGGAAACAGGATTAACTCGTGTAATGATTTCGGGCTTCGATTGTAGAGCGATTTTGCTTACGATATCATGCCCGATATTAAAACGACGGGAATCTAAGAAGTAATGACTGTCTGTAATTTTTTCTTCACAAACCATTTGTTGTTTTTCCTGGTTTGCCCAGAAAAAAGCTACAGTGTGGGCAAAAGTAACTTCTTTAATTACTGCAAGAACTTTATTCAATAAGTAATCAAATTCAGTTCGCGGTTCTGAACCACCTTTGTAAACATCAGCGTTCACATCAAAAAAATCGGAAACCTGAAACTCACGAACAGCTTGCTTCGCCTCAGGTTTTAAAGGTTTGTTAACCATAACTTTTTTCCCCTCTTTTGGAGTTTGAGGTGCCACGGTTTTATTCTTCGAACGGACTACCACATCATCGTCAATTTCCTTGACCACACATTTCCCCAGTCGGTCGCTTTGGAAATCATCGAATACTAGTTTTTTCATCTCGTTTTCTTCCTCTGATGTTCTTACTTCTAAAATATCCTCGGATTGTTTAGCATCCTGAAACATTGTAGCTGTTAGTTCTTTCTGCTTAAACATAATTGATAAAATGAATAAACAAACAGCCGTGCAAAATATAAATGTAAATATAGATTTTCCAAACAGATCGTCAATCCAAAAAGTTATACTGATGGTTGAGAGTCCCACCAATAAAATCAACCCATCAATATTCTGAATAAATCGAAAAACCTTGTCCCAATGCGATTGGGTTGTTAAATTCAACATAGTTTTTTGATTGAAAATACTATCGAAAATCGGCTTAATTTAAACAATATTACAAACAAAGTCAACAAAATCATTGATATTTATCCAATAACAATATTTGATTAAGGATTTTTAGCATAAATAAGGTATTTTTGAGCGTTTTTTTTAAAGCCCTCCATACCGACTTTGGAGAACTTTTCGACAGCTTTTCGACCATTTTTAATATTTAAGTTCTCAAGAACCTTCTTATCGCCTATTAATTTATCGAAAAAGTTACGATTATATTTTAAAGAATCAGGATAAAATTTTTGAATTATCTGAATCACATAAAGGAAAGTTTCAACAGGTTTATATTTTTGTCTATCCAAAACTTTAAAGTAAATTCCGCTACATTTGCGATTGGCATACTTGGGGGTTGCTCCTGTAACCGAATCCGATGCGGGGGTAAATTCGATTGGTTCAAATCGAAGACCTTTCAGTTTAAGATCATTTAATTTCTTCGCTAACAATTTCCCGTCAATCCAGGGCGCCCCGATATATTCAAACGGTTTTTCAGTCCCGCGTCCTTCCGAAATATTCGTCGCTTCAAACAGACAATTTCCCGGATACACAACTGCTGTAGAAACAGTTTTCATATTTGGGGAGGGCGACACCCAAGGAAGTTTTGTTCCATCAAAATACATTTTCCGTTTCCAATTTTCCATCGGAATTACAGTTAAATCATTTTGAATATTTTTATCAATCCAATTTTCGCCGACTGCCATTTTTGCAATTTCACCCAACGTCAAACCATGGCGAATAGGAATAGGGAAAAAACCAACTGCTGATTTCAAATTTACATCGAGTAGAGGTCCTTCAACATCAACACCATTTATAGGGTTGGGACGGTCGAGCAATATAAACCGGATTTTATTTTCCGCAGCCGCCTGCATTGCATAAGCCATCGTAACATTGTAAGTATAAAACCGTGCCCCAACATCTTGTAAATCAAATAGTAATACTTCGATTCCCTGAAGCATTTCCGGAGTTGGTTTGAGTGTTTTTCCATACAACGAATATATTTTTATACCGGTTATAGAATCTGTTTGGTCTTGAACTTTTATACCAGCAGGTACTCTGCCTCGTATGCCATGTTCAGGACTGAATAATGCCACTATATCTATATTCTTTTTTAGAAGTGAATCAACAATGTGAACACCGTTGGATAGCAAAGACGTATGGTTGCAAATTACTCCGACGCGCTTCCCCGAAATTTTCTCATAATATTTTTCGAAGAATACATCAGCCCCGTATCTAACCTTGCTTTGTTGCGAATAGAGTAGAACGTTGCCCGAAAGATAAATAAATAAAAACGTCAGTACATTATATAGCGCTTTTGTGAACAAGTTATATTTTATCCATCGCTAAAATCCATGCAGCGAGTGTCATTCCGTCCCATATTTCATTTGATTTAATCTTGGAATCAATCTCTTTCCTACTCAAAATAATCCTTTCAAATTCTTCTGTATCATCGTGAGAGATATTAATAGGTGTTAGACTACGTGCTATGAAAACATTGCACATTTCGTCTGTTACACCGTTATAGGGATTATAAGTGCCTGCAAAAGTCAATTCACCCGCTTTTAAGCCGGCTTCTTCTGCCAATTCTTGAGCTGCCATTTCCTCGATAGTAGCACCGTCGGCGATGCTACCGCAAGGAAATTCAAGACTTTCTTTTCCGGCGAGGTAACGATATTGTTTGACCATCAAAATATTACCGTCGTCGAAAACCGGAATTATTAAACTCGACCCATTCGTGTGGACATAGTGATACTCACCCAATTTCCCTGAGGGAAGTTGAACCTCATCAACTAAATAAGTCCACCAATTATTCGGAATGTTATTTATCTGCTTTAATTTTTTCCATGGTTTCAGTTTCATATAACTTCGATTAATTCTTTTTCAGAGAAAAAGAATGCTATCTCAATTTTACCGTTTTCGGGTGAGTCGGATCCGTGCACGATATTCTCACCTTTGTTGTCGGCAAAATCTTTCCTGATAGTACCCGGCACAGCTTCAGCCGGATCGGTTGCGCCGATTAAAGCTCGAAAATCTGCAATTGCATTCTCTTTTTCTAAAGCTATTGGAACACAGCAACCCGAGCTCATAAACTCGACCAAACCATCGTAAAAGGGCATGCCTTTATGAACAGCATAAAATGCACCAGCAGTTTCTTTGGTAAGCCGGTTTTTTTTTATGCCGATTATTTTAAAACCTGCTTTTTCTATTCGTGCAATTACTGCACCTGTTAATTTTTTTCTAACGCAATCAGGTTTCAGAATTGCTAATGTTCTTTCTATCAATTGTTACTCCTTTTTATTTTTTACTTTTTGCCGGTTTCCTTTGTTCAGCTAAAACTTTTTGTACGGTTTCACCAATCAGGGCCGGACTTTCAACAACATGAATCCCCGCTTCACGCATCGCTTGCATTTTTTCAGAAGCAGTTCCCTTGCCTCCTGAAATTATTGCGCCAGCGTGACCCATTCTTCGTCCGGGAGGTGCTGTTCTTCCTGCAATAAATCCGATAACCGGTTTATTAAATTCTTTCTTAATGTATTCAGCAGCTTCCTCTTCGGCTGTTCCACCTATCTCACCAATCATAATTATTGCTTCGGTATCCGGATCGTTCTTAAATATTTTCAAAGCATCTGTAAATTGAGTTCCGATAATCGGATCGCCGCCAATTCCGATGCAGGTTGACTGACCGATGCCTCGCTCGGTTAGCTGCCAGACGGCTTCGTATGTTAACGTACCACTGCGCGAAATCAGTCCGACTTTCCCAGGCAAATGAATAAAGCCCGGCATAATTCCAACTTTTGCTTTCCCCGGCGAAATGACACCCGGACAATTTGGTCCTATCAAACGAACATTTTTCTGTTTTAGATATTCTTTCACGATTACCATATCTTTTGTCGGAATTCCCTCAGTAATGCACACGATTAACTTAATCCCAGCATCTGCGGATTCTTTTATTGCATCTGCGGCAAAAGCCGATGGTACAAAAATCACCGAGGTGTTGGCACCTTCCGATTTAACTGCATCGGCAACGGTGTTGAAAACTGGTACCGGATGTGCAAACGTATCTATTTCGTTTCCTTTATACATCATGTCACCTTTACCAGGTGTTACGCCGGCAACGACTTTCGTTCCGTATGCAATCATTTGCGATGTATGAAACGTTCCTTCGCCACCTGTTATTCCTTGTACTACTAAACGTGTTGTATTATCTGCAAGTATGCTCATAAATTAATCTTCTTAATTTTGTTAAACATTAATATTTATTATTATTTTATATTTTGCCTCTGCGAAATTTCTGTAAAGTTTCTCATAAATAAATTCATGCCATTCTTCAAACCATTCGAGTCGTTGGTCCATCGGTATTTGTTTATGTGATAAGTCGAGCGTGGTATTCCATGTAAACTGACTTCCATACCGCCAACAACAAGATACTTATTGTGCGACTCGTTCAGAGTTTTGAATAATTCCTGATATACCATTAGGAATTTTATTGATCCTTCTTCTCTTCTACTTTTGCAGAATCCTTTGGTTGTTCGATGTCGGTTTGAATATCTCGTGCTGCTTTCCGAAATTCACGTATGCCCTTGCCTAAACCTTGAGCTAAATCCGGAATTTTTTTAGCACCAAAAAATATTAAAATGAAAAGAAAAATTAATAATATTTCAGTCGTTCCTAAATTGCCAAACATAATTTTACCTTTTAGTTAGTTAAACACTTTTTCATGAATTAATTTTTTAATAACTGATTCAAACATTTTTTTACCATCCGTATGAAGCAGCACTTCATCCGAAGCTCTTTCGGGGTGCGGCATCATACCGAGAACATTTCCAGCTTCGTTAATTATTCCCGCAATATTGTGAAGAGCACCATTCGGATTCGCTCCATCCGTAATTATCCCATTTACATCACTGTAACGGAATACTATTTGACGGTTTTGTTCTAATCTATTAATCGTTTCTGCGTCCGCAAAATAATTACCATCACCGTGGGCAATTGGTATTTTAATTATTTCACCTTGTCTGTATTCCGAGGTGAAGCGGTTAGAATTATTTTCGACCCGCAGATAAACATAATCGCAGATGAACTTGAGCGATTTATTACGCAACAGAACACCGGGCAGCAACCCCGTTTCGCAAAGTATTTGAAAGCCGTTACAAATTCCTATTACAACACCACCTTTGTTGGCAAACTCAATTACTGCTTTCATAATTGGTGAAAATCGGGCAATTGCACCGCATCGTAAATAATCGCCATACGAAAAACCGCCAGGCAAAATCAGCGCATCAACATCCGCAACTGAAGTTTCTTTGTGCCAGAAATATCGTACTTCCTGATTTAATATATTTTTCAGTACATAATAACAATCGTGGTCGCAGTTTGAACCCGGAAAAACCACTACACCAAATTTAACATCCGAGCGAATCATTTATAAATCTCTAATCCCATCGCGATAGTGAATGTAGCAGATCTAATTTGGTTATCATAAGCACGATTATGAGAATTGAAAAAAAGTATAACAGCAATTGGGCTTTGAGTACTAATTTTTTATTTTGCCCCAGAAACAGGATTACTTTAATCCGATCGAGCGAAGCAGCAACAAACAATGTTGATATGCCGATTAATAACAAAACCAAATGTGAAATGGGTTGAAATAAATGATTCATAAATAAAGATAAAATACCTATTAACGCATAACCAACAATTGAAAATTCAACCCAAGTTTTTTTAAAATAATAATATAATGTATCCATATAATACCCTTCTATTTAATTTATTTCTTCAACAGTAAAGGAGTAGTTTTCCATAATAACGTTCGATAGCAACTTTCGACAAGCATCTTCGGTTTGTTGTTTAGCTTCTTCCATATTGTTGCTGTTAATTTTCATTTCTATGTATTTACCTATTCTAACATCCTGAATGGAAGAAAAGTTTAAACTCTCGAGAGCATGAAAAACCGCTTTGCCCTGAGGGTCAAGAATTGATTTCTTTAGAGTGATTGTTATTTTTGCTAAGAACAAAATCGACCTATATATTTACACATCAATACTCGTTTTTTCAGTATCTTCTTCAACTATTTTTCCATCTTGGAATAATTTCGGGATTGTTAAAATAGTCCATCTGATAATTCCTGTGAAAGAAAATAAAACAAAGAGGGGGAAAATTGCTGCCCCTTTTGTAGCTAAAATAATTACAACAGCCGTCAGGAATATACCGAATTTTAAAGGATACTCTTTGATATTCCGTTTATTGAATTTGGGCAGAGTATCATATTTAAATGTGCTGACCATTAATAGCGATAACCATATTATGAGAACGATAAAAACATCGGCTTTCCAACCGGCAATACCGTCGGCTTCCGTATAATAAGTTAGGACAAATGCTACTAAAGCAATTGCCTGTGCAGGAATTGGAAGTCCTTTGAAATAATCTTTATCAAAACCAACTAACTGTACGTTAAAGCGAGCGAGACGTATTCCACCTAAAATTAAAGGTAGCGAACTTATAATAATTCCCAGTCCTTCGAGATTATGCAGATAAATTTTATACGCCATAAAAGAAGGTGCTGCACCGAATGTTATCAAATCGGATAATGAATCGAACTCGACACCGAATTTGCTGGACGATTTGGTAATTCGTGCCATAATTCCATCTAACGAATCGAAAATAGCACCAAGTATAATAAGCCAGGCAGCAACTTCGAAATTTTCTTTACTCGAATGAATGATGGAGAAAAAACCGCAAAACATATTAAGGACGGTAAAAAGACTTGGAACAACAGCTCGAGTAATTTTCATTTTAGATTATCATCCTTATTCACCTGTGAATTCAGCTATTACTGTTTCGCCGGCTGATACATTTTGTCCTATACTTACTTTAACTGTAATTTTTCCCTTTGGAAGAAGTACGTCGACGCGCGATCCGAACTTAATCATACCAAACCGTTCGCCTGCTTTGGCAGGCATTCCGATTTTCAGGTCAGCTACAATTCTTCGAGCCACAGCTCCAGCAATTTGTTTAAACAATATTTTACCCTTTTGGCTTTCGATGCCAATTAAAGTTCGTTCGTTTACATCGGAGGCTTTATCCTCGAATGCAACCATATATTTACCCGGAATATGTTCGAAATATTGTATTGTGCCATCAATGGGATAGCGATTGACGTGGACATTAAAAGGCGACATAAAAATGCTGATAAGCACGGCATCGCATTTTAAAAAACTATCTTCATGAACATCTTTTATTGAAATAATTTTCCCATCGGCAGGCGATATTATCAGGTTATTTCCTGCCGGTGTAACTCGATCCGGGTCTCTAAAAAAATAGAGGGTGAATAAAATAAATGCTGAACTGAAAATAATCAGTATGAATCTTAATAAATCAACACGAATAAAAATTATTGATATTAATATCAGTGTAAAACAAATAAACAAAACTACCCCAACAACATCGAAACCATATTTAGCTATCAAGAAATTCTCCTGTTAATTTAGACTTTATGCGAAAGCCTGTCGTTTAATTCTGAAAATACTTTATAAATATTTTCATTTGAGTGATTAAAATAATCGCGTTGATATTTTCCATCTTCCGAGATATTCCAGAAGCGGCAGGTTAAAGGTGAAAGCTCGCCGCTTAGTACGATTTTATCTTCGATATGTCCGAATTCAAGTTCAACATCAGTTAAAACCAAATTTCGCCTTTCACAAAGTGAACGCAACACAGCATTCGTTTTCGATGCTAACCGGTTGATTGCCTTGAAATCCTCGATAGGGGTAAGCCCTAAAGATAGAATGTGCGTTTCGTTAAACGCTGTTTTATTTTTATCTTTGTTATAATAACAATACTCAAATATCGGAAACGTCAGAGGAACGCCTTCTTTTATATCGAATTTTTTACTCAACGAAGAAGTTGCACAGTTATACACATGTACTGATGTTTTTACCGGATGGTTTTTTTTGATGAGCAACTCGAAATCGGATAAAGTTCGAACAAAATCAGTGGGAATTTGGTATTTTTCTAAGTATTCGAAAAGATAAGAAGATATTTCTACCCGAAGGTTAATAATATTTTTAGTTTTCCCACGTAACTTTTTGATATCTTGGGAATCTGATTTAAATTCCATTATCAAAAAATTAGGTTGGTCGGCAGTGTAAATATTTTTTGTAGTGCCCTGATATATAAGTTCGCGTCCTTTTGGTTTAGTCACTTTATCTCCATTGAGAGAGAATCTAACGATAATTATTAACGAATACTGTAGTATATTAGCAAAAAAAAAGAAGAATGTCAAGGTTGATTATAATGGCACAAATAAGTATATTGGACGCAGAAAAAAATACCTATTGCCCTGTGGTGTAATTGGCAACACACTTGACTCTGGATCAAGTTAGTTCAGGTTCGAATCCTGACAGGGCAGCATATCCAAATTTCGAATTTCGAAATGCGAAATTCGATTTTTTTTTCCTTTGGCGCTATCGTCTAAGGGTTAGGACACCGCCCTCTCAAGGCGGGAATACGGGTTCGAATCCCGTTAGCGCTACTTCCAATCCAACATAACTTAGAAAATGAAATGAAACTAAGTTATCTGTTGGATTGAGAATCCCGATGAACGAAGTGAAACGGGATAGCCACCCCAATCTGATAGTAGAAACAACCAAATTATATGATTAAATTCCCAACCTTCAATTCTCACTAACCGCACCTTTACCCTATATTTATACTGAGTTAGGACAATTTTAGGACAATTCCTTTGTTTCATTTCCACAGCCATGATATTTTGATCAAGGGCTTTACTATAACTGTCAGGGATTGGGTGCAGTGGAAAAGTTAGATGTTGTGGTATTAATAATGTACAAATAATAAAGCCGGACAGTTTTGCCCGGCTTCTTGCTGCTCGGAGTTACTATGAAGTTAACAACCTATTTGATGAGTAGCAATTTTTTTGTATCAGAGTAAGTGCCTGCTTGTAATCTATAGAAGTACACGCCGCTCGGAATATTCGTTGCATCCCAAGTTGCTTCATAATAACCTCCATCTTTGAACTCATCCACAAGCGTTGCTACTTCACGACCTAAAACATCATACACTTTCAAAGTTACCCAACTGTCAATTGGCAATTGATAATTGATAATTGTTGTAGGGTTGAACGGGTTGGGATGGTTTTGAGACAGACCATATTCTACCGGCATATTTTTTACTTCTTCATTAGTGTTTGATTTTGAGATTGCTTGCG
>JASEGV010000036.1 GCA_030017895.1 Bacteroidota bacterium
TTTCTTTTTGGGTTTTTCATTTTTACTCCTGAAGTTTTTTATACATAATTTATTGCTTCAAAAGTAACTTTCCAACTTAAGCATTATAATCCTTCAGTTGGCGCAGAAATTAAGAAAACACGTCCGGCAGTTATTGTAAACGATGATTCTCTTGGTATATTACCTCTTAAAATTATCGTTCCAATTACTGAATGGAAAGAAAGATATAGTGTTGCGCCCTGGATGATTCGTATTGAGCCAACTATCGAAAATGGTCTCGATAAGGTTTCTGCTGCCGATGCTTTTCAGGTTCGGTCAATCGACCAGACCAGAATAGTCCGTTGTTTAGGACATTTATCAGAACCAAATATGCAAGAGATTTCAAGAGCATTAGCTCTTGTTTTATCAATAAAAATCCCCTGAATCTTTTTCCCCTCAAACGTATCTAAACTAAAACAAGATATAATTTTCATTTCTTGTTTAATGCCTCAAAAATTTGTAAATTTATATCGAAATTATATCAGTAAATAAATAGGAAAATAAATGAATACCATAAAAACTGTTTTATTAATGAGCGTATTAACTGTACTGCTTGTCTTTGTCGGTAACATTCTCGGCGGCAGCGGCGGTATGATGATTGCCTTCACCTTCGCTATTGTTATGAACTTCGGAACATATTGGTTCAGCGATAAAATAGTCCTTCGTATGTATAAAGCACAACCAGTTCAACGCGAAGATAATCCGGAATTATTCCGCATGACTGAAGAACTGACCGCACGTGCCGGAATACCGATGCCGAAATTATACATCATACCGAACGACCAGCCAAACGCATTTGCAACCGGACGTAATCCACAAAACGCCGCAGTTGCAGTTACAAGCGGAATTATGCGCATATTAAATCGCGAGGAGCTAATGGGAGTAATTGCTCACGAACTCTCTCACGTTAAAAATCGTGATATTTTGGTTGGAACTATTGCAGCCACGATAGCCGGCGCAATCAGTATGCTTGCAAATATGGCGCAGTGGGCAATGATATTTGGAGGCAGAGGTAGCAGCGATGATAGGGGCGGTAATCCTATTACATTAATAGTTATGATGATTGTAGCACCCCTTGCTGCTATGATGATTCAGATGGCAATCTCACGTTCGCGTGAATTTATGGCAGATGAAAGTGGGGCTAAAATGACGGGCAACCCGCTTTATTTAGCAAACGCATTACGTAAACTTCATGTTAAGGTGCAGCAAATTCCGATGGAAGCGAACAGCGCAACTGCTCATATGTTTATCGTAAGTCCATTGCGCGGCAGTGGATTCACAAAACTATTTAGCACACATCCGCCGATGGAAGAGCGTGTCGCCAAATTAGAAGCTATGGTTTACGGAAGTATATCTTAATCAAATAAAAAAAGAGGAACGTATGCTTGAACCCAGCGAAGTAGTACTAAAGACTAACTTTCCAGAACTCAAGCTTTTTAAGAGAGGAAAAGTTCGAGATGTTTACGAAGTCGAAGACAAACTATTAATCGTTGCAACTGACCGTATCTCAGCTTTTGATGTTGTATTTCCAAACGCCATTCCAAACAAAGGAAAAGTATTAAATCAAATTTCAGTTTTTTGGTTTAATTATCTTCAAGAAATAATTCCGAATCATCTTATCACCGCCGATGTTAACCGAATGCCTTCGATACTTCAGAAGTATCGGGAAACTTTAAATGGACGATCGATGTTGGTAAAACGAACTCAACCTTTGCCAATTGAAGCAGTAGTTCGGGGATACTTAGCCGGTTCTGGATTGAAAGAGTACAAACAGAAGGGGAGTATCTGTGGAATCCGGTTGCCGAAAAATTTGCAAGAATCATCAAAGCTGCCCGGCCCTATTTTTACACCTTCCACAAAAGTCGAAACCGGGCACGATGAAAATATCACCGATAATCAAGCATCCGAAATAGTTGGTGAAGAAATATACAAGAGAGTTAAAGAATTTAGTTTGAGTATATATAAGAAGATTTCAGAATATGCTTTAAATCGTGGGATAATTTTTGCCGATACTAAGTTTGAGTTTGGCTTTTATAACAATGAAATAATTTTGATAGATGAGGTTGGAACTCCGGACTCATCCAGATTTTGGTCGCTTAATAATTATCAACCGGGCAAACCGCAGCCATCGTTCGATAAGCAATACGTCCGGGATTATCTTGAAAGCATCGGTTGGGAAAAGAAGCCGCCTGCACCAAAATTGCCAGAAGATATTGTTAAAGGCACGAGTGTGAAATACCTCGAGGCGTATCAACTTTTAGTGGGAGAAAAATTAGTTTGATTGAAACCCAGATAATTAATGTATCACCGGCACAGCCTGATTATAAAACAATTCATTTTGCGGCGGAGATTTTGCGGTTGGGTGGTTTAGTAGCGTTCCCCACAGAAACTGTTTACGGATTAGGTGCCGATGCTTTCAAACCAAATGCAGTTCTAAAAGTATTTCAAGCGAAGGGGCGACCGGCTGATAATCCATTGATAGTTCACATCTCGAAGTTCAATCAATTAGAAGAACTAACAGATAACATACCTGCGAACGGCAAACTGTTAACTCAAGCATTTTGGCCCGGACCGTTAACCATTGTTGTAAAGTGTTCTCCATTTGTTCCTAAAATTGTAACATGCGGATTAGATACTGTTGCAGTTCGTATGCCCAAACATAATGTTGCATTAAGGTTGATTGATGTTTTGGATAGACCGATTGTGGGACCGAGTGCGAATATATCGGGGAGACCAAGTCCGACTACAGCGCAACATGTTCATCAGGATTTAAACGGTAGAATCGATTTAATTTTAGATGCCGGCAGGTGCGACATCGGTGTCGAATCAACTGTTATTGATGTAACGAACATACCGCCTTTGATTTTGAGATTTGGTGGATTAACCAGAGAACGGATTGAGCAGCTTATCGGAGAAGTTCAAACTACTGAGGACGACCATTTTAAACGGCGATCGCCCGGAACTCGCTACCGTCATTATGCACCGAAAGCACGAGTAGTTTTGTTTGAAAGAAGCGACAAATATGCCTTTGATAGATTAAATCAAAAATATTTTGAGGAAGGTAAAAAAGTTGGATACATAATTTATTCTACCGATTTAGTCAAAGAACCGGCTGAACTCGGCAGGATTGTTGGCGGTGATATTGAAATATATTCACAAATGTTATTTCAACTTTTACGCGATTTAGATACACTTGGTTCAGATATAATTTTAGTAGAATCGGTGGAAGAAGTTGGTTTAGGCAAAGCTGTAATGGATCGACTCAGAAAAGCAGCAAAATAAAAAAAAGGGAAGAAAATATGGAAATAATAAAACGCACAACATTGAAGGCGGCAATCGACGAGACATTGGAATTACTGAATCGTCTTTATTTCACAAATAAAATTTCAGTCGGAGGTAAAACAATAACCTTGCCTGAAAATATTACATTTGAAATTGAACTTGAGGCAAACAAAAACGGGGGTGAATTAGAATTTGAATTTAGTTGGTCGTAAGGGAGGAAAAAGCTTTCACCGATGGTGATTGTTCTTATTCATAACCGGAAAGAAATATTAAAGTTGAAAGGCATCGAAGATATATTCAAACAAACAGCTATTAGTTATAAAATTCAAACGCTCTCATCAAAAATTAGGAGTCGACAGTTACGAAGTTTAATGATGAAAGGATTGGTTCAAGGCGCCGAATTATTCATAGTCGATGAAATTAATAAAAAATATCTTGAATATGGCGGTATATATTTTGGGCATAAAACACACTGAAATTGGGCAATTATACAAAAATTACTGTTTGACAAGAAGAAAAAAATAATTATAAAATGGAAATTATTATCCTATAACACATTGATAATAAAAGAGTTATGGACTATAAAACAAATTATTAAATTATTTCCTTGGATTTTGACAATAATTTTAGTATAATTGGAACGATTTCGATAAGGAGTTAGTTATCGAGTTATAGAAACGTAAATAATCATTTAATAAAGGCACCATTATAGATGGAAGTAAAATCCAAAGCAAAAGTTATCGGGTTGGTTATAACAACCTGCCCTGCATGTCATAATCCTATTAATTTTGACAGGCAGGCAAACAAAACCTGTGCTTACTGTGAAACCGAGGTCCAAATTAATTTGGATAAGGTTGAAGTCAGTTTGCGCAGTCCATTGAGCAAAAAAGTTAAAATTAACCTGAATTAAATATCAAACCCTAAAAATGTTTCTCCTCAAGAGAAATATTTTTTGGAGTTAAATAAGACTAAAACAGTCGTATATTAAATGTTACATTTATCAAAGAAAGTGGAATACGGACTTATTGCGATTCGGCATATCGCTTCTCAACCGGTATCTGCAGTTATTACTGCAAAAGAAATGGCAGACAAGTATCGGATCCCGTATGAACTACTTGCAAAAATTTTGCAAAAACTTACACGCGAAGGATTGATAATTTCATATCAAGGTGTTCGCGGTGGATATGTATTAGGACGTCAATCAGACCAAATAAAATTGTCGGATGTGATATACGCTATTGAAGGTAAACAAAATATTTCACTAATAAATTGTGAAAAGGAAAATCCTGAGTCGTGCAACATTTATCAAACATGCACGATAAAAAATCCGCTTTCAAAAATCCAAAATATAATTAACGGCGTGTTCGACGAAATGACTATCGCGGAGATTGTGTGAAAAAACTGATTTACATAGACAATCATGCGACGACACCGGTTGATAGCCGGGTTCTGGATGCTATGTTGCCCTACTTTTCTGAAATGTTTGGCAACCCTGCAAGCCGACAACATAAATTTGGTTGGGTCGCTGAAGAAGCAGTTGGATCCTCTCGTAATTTGATTGCAAAATTTCTCAATGCAGATGCAAAAGAAATTTATTTTACCAGCAGCGCTACCGAATCGAATAACTTAGCTTTGAAAGGAGTTGCAGAATCTTACGCAAGTAAAGGTCGCCATATAATTACTTGCTCAACCGAACATAAATCTGTTATTGATACCTGTCGCCGTTTGGAGAAATCAGGTTATAGAGTTACTTATCTGTCTGTTGATGAATTCGGCTTGATCGATTTAGAAAATTTAAAAAAGGTAATTTCCAGCGATACGATTTTAGTTTCAATAATGACAGCAAATAATGAAATCGGAACACTTCAGGATATCTATGAAATTGGAAATATCTGCAAACAAAACGATATACTTTTTCATACAGATGCAACTCAAGCAGTCGGGAAAATGAAATTAGATTTCAAAAATATGAATATAGATTTGGTTTCTTTTTCAGGACATAAAATATATGGACCAAAGGGAATTGGGTGTCTCTATATTCGCGAACGAAAACCCAAAATTAAATTAGAACCGCAAATAGACGGTGGCAGACACGAACGCGGATTGAGGTCGGGCACTTTGAATGTTCCGGCAATCGTTGGGTTAGCTCAAGCACTCAAACTCTGTTATGAAGAAATGGAACAAGAACAAACACGTATTGCATGTTTACGGAATAAGATGCAAGATGCCTTCTTCACAAACTTAGATGATGTTTATCTCAACGGACATCCTACCAAACGCATCTCAAATAATCTGAATATGAGTTTTATGTATGCCGAGGATTCTGCGATAATGATGAGTATGAAAGACATTGCGGTCTCATCCGGCTCTGCTTGCTCAACTGCTCAACCACAGCCGTCACACGTTCTGAAAGCCCTCGGCTTGAGTGAAGACCGGAGACATTCGGCTATTCGCTTTGGTCTGGGCAGGTTTAATACTGAAGAAGAAGTTAATTACGTCATCGGCAGAGTTATCAATACAGTAAATACTCTGAGAAATTTATCTCCTATATATAGAAAAAAAATGAAAATCAATAATTAATATGAAAAAACATGAAACAGACTGAACAAATAATTCAAAATTCACACGAATTTTTAAAATATCTAAAATTTAAATTCTCGTTGTATCATAAATCAAATATTTTCTTGCGCGATGTTCACTACGGAGTTATACACTTTCTGAAAGAAAAGAATATAAATGTATCGCACTCAAAATCGGAAGTAATATCTTCCGAAGTTCTAAAATATTATGAAAAAGAAAACATCCTCAAAAAAATTGATAGCCGCACGTGGATGTTAAACTATGAGGAATTTATTACACCAAAAGCAGAAAAGAAACAAGCTGAAACTATTTAAAGGAAAACAATGTCACAGTTATTGCAAATAAATAATTTACACGTCGAAGTTGAAGGAAATAAAATTTTAAAAGGACTTTCTCTCTCGATGAACCGAGGCGAAATTCATGCTATTATGGGACCGAATGGTTCCGGTAAAAGCACACTCGCGAATACATTGATGGGGCATCCGAGTTATATCGTTACCGAAGGTGAAATTATTTTCAACGATCAGAACATCCTTGAATTGGCTCCCGACGAGCGTGCAGCACTTGGAATGTTTTTAGCTTTTCAGTATCCGCATGAAATACCGGGTGTTACGTTATTCAACTTTTTAAGGACTGCGGTAAATTCCATCAGAAAAAAACGCACGGGTGAAGATCTAGATAAAGATAAAAAAAAGGCTGCATCGACGATGCTTCAGTTCAGTAAAAAACTTACAGCTAATATGAAGTTGTTGGGAATTGACGACTCATTCAGCAAACGTTATGTGAACGAAGGATTTTCGGGCGGAGAAAAAAAACGCGCCGAAGTTCTGCAATTAGCAATGTTGGAACCTGAATTAGCTGTTTTAGATGAAACAGATTCAGGTCTTGATATTGATGCACTTCGAATTGTTTCGGATGGTGTGAACAGCATAATCAAACCGGGGCAAAGCATCCTTCTTATAACTCACTATCAGCGTCTGCTCGATTACATCAAACCCCATTTTGTGCATGTGTTAGTGGATGGCAGACTTGTAATGTCGGACGGTCCCGAATTGGCTCTCAAGTTAGAAGAAAAAGGATACGATTGGGTGCGCGATCAGTTTTCTACTCAAAACTTAAATTAGTATAGAAATGGAATCAATATGAATACTGATGTTCTTGAAAAAAATAGAAAAGAAACCTACAAGGAAAAATACGGTTTCGCAGATAAAGACTCGTTTGTTTATCGGACACAACGAGGCTTGTCAGCTGATATTGTAAAAGAAATTTCCGGACTGAAAGGCGAGCCGGCTTGGATGTTAGATTTTCGGTTGAAGTCGCTCGAAACTTTTTACAAAAAGCCCATGCCGGCTTTCGGCGGCGATTTGTCGAATTTAAATTTCGATGATATTTACTACTACATAAAACCAGGTGAACGAAAAGGCAGAACTTGGGAAGAGGTTCCTGAAAAAGTCAAAAATACATTTGAAAAATTAGGCATACCTGAAGCTGAACGAAAATTTTTAGCAGGTGTTGAAGCCCAATACGATTCCGAAAGTGTTTACAGCAGTTTAAAAGGGCAGTGGGAAAAATTGGGTGTAATTTTTTGCAGCACAGATGAGGCATTAAAAAACCACCCCGATATTTTACGTAAATATTTTGGAACTCTGATACCTCCGGCAGATAATAAGTTTTCAGCACTTAATAGCGCTGTTTGGAGTGGTGGCTCGTTTATCTATATACCCGCAGGGGTGCACGTTGACATTCCGCTGCAAGCATATTTCAGAATTAATTCCGAGAGCGCCGGGCAATTTGAACGCACGTTGATTATCGCCGAGCCGGGAAGTTTTGTTCATTATGTAGAAGGCTGCACTGCGCCCGTCTATGCTGTGGATGCTTTGCACAGCGCTGTCGTAGAAATTATAATTAAAGAAGGCGCCCGCGTTCGTTATACTACAATCCAAAACTGGTCGGATAATGTTTACAATCTTGTTACTAAACGTGCTGCAGCTTATAAAGACGCAACAATGGAATGGGTGGATGGAAACATAGGCAGCCAACTTACGATGAAATATCCTGCCATTTATTTAATGGATAAAGGTGCACACGGCGAAGTTCTCTCGATTGCTTATGCCGGCGACGGTCAACATCAGGATACAGGAGGAAAGGCTGTTCATTTCGCGCCGCACACATCTTCCATTATCACCTCTAAGTCGATTAGCAAAGGGACCGGCAGGGCGAGCTATCGCGGTCTGGTAAAAGTTTACAAAGGTGCAAAACATGTTAAATCGAGTGTGAAATGCGATGCACTTTTACTTGATGATACTGCACGAAGCGATACCTACCCCAAAATTGAAATTGATGAAGAAGAAGTTCAAATTGGTCACGAAGCCACTGTCAGCAAAGTAGGCGAGGAACAGCTTTTCTACTTGCGAAGCAGAGGCTTGAGCGAAGAACAAGCAACCGCAATGATTGTAAGCGGGTTTATTGAACCGATTGTTCGTGAACTTCCTATGGAATATGCGGTCGAGCTCAATCGTTTGATTTCATTGGAAATGGAAGGTTCGGTAGGATAAGGAAATATAAATGGATCAAACAGAAATTATAAATACAAAACTCACTAAAGAATTAGTCGAAGAATTAGCGTTTCAAAACAACGAACCCGATTGGCTGCGAAGTAACAGATTGCTGGCTTTTCAGAAGTTTGAAAATTCACCAATGCCTTTCTCAAAACGAATTGATTATTCGCATCTTCAATTGGAAAATTTATCACAACTTGTAAATTCGGATGTTGTAACGGTTTCGAAGAATGAATATTTTAAAAACAAAATTATAAATCAAGTTTTTGAAAAATATTCAACATATGTTATTGCCAATGAGGTGAAGAAGAAACACGTTATCCTTTCGGATATGAACTCAGCAGTTCAAAACCATCCTGAGCTTTTAAAACAATATCTCCTTGCTGCTTCGCCGATTACAAAAAATAATAAATTTGATTTTTTAAATCGTGCTTTATGGAATGGTGGCACCTTTCTTTATATCCCCAAAAACATTCAAACAGATATTCCATTGTTAAGTCTGTTCACTTTTAACAAAGATAATTCTTATGCTCTCCCGTATAACCTGATAATATTGGAAGAGGGGAGTAAAGTTACTCTAATCGATTCAATTATCTCTTCTGATTTTGAAAACGATTCGCTTGTTTCAAACAATGTCGATATTATTTTAGGTGCAAATGCAAAATTAGATTACATAGGTGTTCAGGAAACCGGAAAAAATGTAAATCACTTTGCAACCAAACGTGCTTTTCTGAAAAGAGATGCTTCGTTGAATTGGATCGAAATAACACTTGGCAGTAAATTAAGTAAAAATAATTTGGATGTGCAGTTGGAACATAAGGGGGCTGAAGCTTTCGTATCAGGTTTGTTTTTAGCCGGCAAGGATCAGCAATTCGAATTTAATACAACACAGATGCATGCTGCACCGCATACGAAAAGCGATTTGTTGTTCGTTGGCGCTTTACGTGAAAATGCCCGAACAAATTATGAAGGAATAATCAAAGTAGAAAAGGGGGCGCAGAAAACAGATGCTTATCAAAAAAACAAAAACTTACTGCTGTCAAAAAACGCACGCGCTGATTCTGAACCGCTCCTCGAAATCGAAGCTAACGATGTGCGATGCACACACGGTGCAACTGTCGGTCCTGTCGATAAAGAAGATTTGTTTTACCTTATGAGTAGGGGAATCGAGAAAGAGTTAGCAAAAAAATTGCTGATATTCGGTTTCTTCAGCAAAGTTGTAGAAAAAATTCCCGTCGAAGAATTTAAAAACGGACTCCAATCATACATCGAAGAAAGTGTTACAGCCTAAAATCATAAATATTACAAGCGAAGTTGCCGGGTTAGCTGAAGGGCAAGCAAAAGTTCTACGTTTGAATCGTTTGCGAATTGCTGTCATCAAATTAAACGATGGTTATTATGCTATCGATGAAATATGTTCGCACGAAGAAGAATCATTGGCTGGAGGTTCGATCAGCGATGGGCAAATTGAATGTCCGAAACACGGCGCCCGATTCGATATCAAGACAGGCGAGGTGAAAGCATTCCCCGCAGTCATACCGATACGGACTTATCCTGTTACACAAAAAAATGATGAAATATTTTTAAACATCCCAAACGAATAAAATAAAATGTTCGACCCGATAAAAATACGCGAAGATTTTCCAATTTTAAAGCGACTCATAAAAAACAACCCGCTCGTTTATTTGGATAGCGCTGCAACTACACAAAAGCCGCTGCACGTTATCGAGGCAATCGAAAAGTATTATCGAAACAACAATGCGAATGTTCATCGGGGAGCCTACACATTGAGTGAAGAGGCGACTTCACTTTATGAAGAAGCTCGCTTGAAAACTGCCGGCTTCATAAATTCTGAAATGACCGAGTCAATTATTTTTACTCGTAATGCTACGGAAGGAATAAATTTAGTAGCAAACAGTTGGGGACGTGCAAATTTAAAGGAAGGCGACGAAGTTCTGCTGACTCAAATGGAACATCACAGCAACTTAATCCCTTGGCAGTTAATTACAAAAGAAAAAGGTGCCAAGCTAAAATTCATTCCACTGACTCCCGATGGAAAACTTGACCTTACAAACATTCACAAATTATTAAACGAAAAAACAAAATTCGTATCGGTTGTACATATATCTAATTCGTTGGGAACTATAAATCCTGTTGAAGAAATAATTACACTGGCGCATCGTTTAAACATTCCTGTTTTGTTGGATGCATCTCAGAGTGTTCCGCACCGTCCTGTGGATGTGCAAAGTTTGGATTGCGATTTCCTGGTTTTTTCGGGACACAAAATGCTTGGACCAACAGGTATCGGTGTATTATATGGAAAATACAATTTACTCGATAACATGCCGCCATTTATGGGAGGTGGCGAAATGATTAACGAAGTCCAACTTGAATGGTCCGATTTCAGAAATCTCCCTTGGAAATATGAAGCTGGAACACCACACATTGCTGGGGCAATCGGTTTAGGTGTTGCTATCGATTATCTGAAAAATATCGGATTCGAAAATATTCAACAACACGATAAAGAACTTGTAAGTTATGCAATGGAGGTTCTCACGAATTTGGATGGTATCGAAATTTACGGTCCAAAAGATACAAGAGGTTCACTCGTTGCATTTAATTTGAAAGGGGTTCACCCACACGACGTATCAACAATTTTGGATGAAGATGGTATTGCGATACGGGCAGGGCATCATTGCACACAACCGATAATGCGCTGGCTCGATGTTGCCGCCACAGTTCGTGCAAGCTTTTATTTGTATAACACAAAATCGGATATTGATAAATTAGCAACAGGTTTGAAAAAAGTAAAGGAGATATTTAAGCGTGGCAGTTAGTGATTTATATTCGGAAATAATTTTAGAACACTACAAAGAACCGCATAACGTTGGCGAACTCGATTGTCCTGAAGTTTTTGCAAAAGGTTATAACGAATCTTGCGGCGACGATATTAAAATTTATGCTCAAATAAAAGATGGTAAAGTGGAAGAGATAAAATTTAAAGGAAAAGGTTGTGCAATCAGCCAATCGTCAGCTTCGATGATGACCGATATAATGTACGGCAAAACAATTGATGAAGCGAAAGAATTTATAAAACAATTTAAAATGAAAATTACCGGTGAGGAAGATTTTCCGTCAGACTCGGACGAGTGGTTCGAGTTGTCCGCGTTAAAAGGCGTAATAAAATTTCCGGTTCGGGTTAAATGCGCCAGCTTGTCATGGCATACACTGTTGCAAGGCATCAAAGAGTTTGAAAACAAAAATGAACAAAAACGATAATAGAGGAAATAATGTCGAACGAATTATTAAACAAATCCAATAACGGACAACTTGATATTACAGCTAAAGCAGTAGAGGAAATTCAAAAAATCCGAGGTCAAAATAATATTCCAACAACTCACGGACTTCGATTAGGCATCAAAAGCGGCGGATGCTGTGGACCTAGTTACTTCCTGGGTTTTGAAGAAAATGTGAACGAAACAGATAGCGTCTTTGAAACAAATAGCTTGAAAGTTATTGTTGACAACAATAGCATTCACTTCTTAGCCGGCGCTCAATTGGATTTTGTAGAGAACGAACACGGAAGTGGGTTTGCGTTTCAGAATGTAAAAAATCTGGATCAATTAAATGGCGGACATTGCGAGAGTGGTTCTTGTGGAAGTTAAATATTAAATTAATTCAAATAACTGAAGTTACGCAAAAGAGTCATTCTGAACGAAGTGAAGAATCTGAAACCTCAAATTCAGGCTATTTTTAGATGTTTCGCTTCGCTCAACATGACAAAAAGTCAATTCTGCGTAACTTCAGTCAAATAAGTAAATTATAAAAAACAAATATAGGAGATATAAAATGTCATACGAATGGAAGTTTAAACAACGTCCTTATACGGATGAAGAAGCAAAAACTTTGTTGAGCAAAGTAGTTAGTCCTGAAACAACCGACTGGCATTACAACACTCATCATAAGGGATATGTAACAGCGTTAAACAATATAGAAAAAGGATTGGAGACTGCCGACCGTGCAGCAGCAAACGGTAATTTCAGCGAAGTCGGTGAACTAAAACGGCGCTTCACATGGAATCACTCAGGTGCTATGCTTCACGATTTGTATTGGGAAGTTTTAGGTGGTGATGGCGACCCAGGCAAAGGTCCCGAAATTTTAGCGTCTATTGAAAAAGAATTCGGATCGTTCGAGAAATGGAAAGCCGACTTCAAAGCTACAGCGGTATCTGCAAAATTAAGTGGCTGGGGTTTACTCGTTTACGATGCACTTTGGTCGCAACGCTTGCTAAATATTCTAGTCGATGAGCATCAATATGGAGCTATCTGGGGTGGAATTCCGCTGATACCACTTGATGTTTTTGAGCACGCATACTACCACAAAGATGGTGCAAAACGGGCTGCTTATATCGATAATGTGATTGCTAATTTGCATTGGGGTCGAATTAACGAGAGATATAAGAAATTGGTGTTGAAGTAGGAAATAACAGAGTCCTGGAGTAATGGAGTCCTGGAGTCCTGGAGCAATGGATTCTTGGCATTGTGGAATAAACTTGGACTATGAAAAAAGCTAAAAAGAAAAAATACACAAAGCGTATTCCCGTTCCCAAAAAACCGCCTAAAGTAGAAGTCCCGGGAAAAGCTTACTCACGTAAAACTTCGAAAAAGGTTGTTAATGAAGTTTTAAAAGAGGAAAATTAGGTTGAGAATATTAATACTTTGCACAGGCAACTCCTGCCGAAGTCAGATGGCTGAAGGGTTTTTCAAATCTTTGGACGAGAAATTAGAAGTTTTTTCTGCGGGAACGAATCCTGCATCGGAGGTAAACCCGTATGCTGTTCGGGTGATGCAAGAAATCGGAATTGATATTAGGCGGCATCACCCGAAAAATGTGAATGAATTTCTTCATCAATCATTTGATTATGTGATTACTGTTTGCGACCATGCCCGCGAAAGTTGTCCGGTTTTTAGCGGGAATGTTCTGCAAAATTTGCACATCGGTTTTCACGATCCCGCCGAAGCTGTCGGAACTGACGAAGAGGTTTTACAAGTTTACCGCAAAGTCCGGGATGAAATTAGAGAAAAGTTTACAGAGTTGTATAACGCTACAATTGTTAATGACTGATAGTTAATTAGCAATTGGCTATTAGCTATTAGTTATTAGTACTTTCCATTCGCCTTTAATATCAACATCCCATTTTCTCTCGCTTTAACCCAATACCCCAATGCAGGTTGAAGTGTGTCAGCAGTTTCATAATGGTCGGAGTTGAAAAAATAATAACTCGATTGAACATTGTTTGCCGGTGATTGTAAAATATTGTTGATAGGGAACGATGCTGAGCTTCCACCAATCAGATTCCAACCTTGTGTAACGTTTATTGTATCGGAACTTTTTGGGAAACCTGAAAATTCTAAATTTTGATTTTCCGAAAACTTTACCCAATATTCTTTACCGTTTTGCAGGGTCGATTGTTCTACATATTTATTATCGAAAGAATATATTTTTGAAACAGCATTTGGAAATACAGATGAAGATTGATAATCAGAAATTGTGAGAGGTATCGATAATAAATTCCACCCGGTGCCTGCCGCTTGAGTAACGGTCGTTCCACCAATCGTATAAGAATAATAATCAGCAGGAGTTGTTGCTGGTAATTTCACTTCATCTCTATCTACATTTTGAACTTTGATAAAGTAATTAATAACAGTTCCGGTTTCGAATGCCGGAATAGTTGCTGAATATTCGTTTAAACTTCCTGTCGTTTGAAGCAACGCAAAATTTGTGAATGAACCATTAGTCCCATACATAACTCTGCACGAGTCAACTTGGGCTATGAAAAAAGCTAAAAAGAAAAAATACACAAAGCGTATTCCCGTTCCCAAAAAACCGCCTAAAGTTGAAGTGCCTAAGAAAGCGTATTCGCGGAGGAGATTGAAGAAGGATCTTTAAAAATTGATTAACAACGAATGAGAGAACGCCTGAGTTGAAAACACTCAGGCTTTTGTTTGATAGCTCCCCGCCGAACCGTTTGCTCCGTTAGAAAACATGCTAAAGGTTCGTTCGTTTTGTGTGTTATGCGAAGTGCGCCGCACGCCATACTTGATTATGTCATAATTTAGTATTAATTTGTTCATAACAATAACAGGAGTTCAATATGCCAATAATAAAATCGATTTCAAGTCTGCGCAATCGGACGCGAGAGATTGCCACGATATGCCACAATCAAAATGAGCCTGTGTATCTCACCACAAATGGTGAAGGTGATCTCGTAGTTATGAGCATCGATCATTATGAGCGGTTAAAGGCTCAAGTGGATATATTTGAAAAACTCGGTATCGCACAAACTCAATCGGCATCGGGGAAAAAAGGAATTACCCATAAACAGATGATAGCGAAACTGCGTCAAAGAGCGAATGGCCGCTAAATATACGTTGAAATATCTTCCGATTGCCCAAGAAGACCTCATTTCAATTCTAGATCACATTGCTCAGGATAGCCCGACTCGTGCGTTAACGTTTGTTGAAAAACCTGACGCACAGATAGGGCGTCTTGAACAACATCCATTCTTAAGACGTATACCACGTCATCCGAAACTGCGTGAGTATGGCTATCGTGTTCTGATTGTTGAACCATATCTTGCCTTCTACATTATCCGCGGAGATCGAATAGAAATCCATCGAGTGATTCATGGTTCTCGCAATCTCGACCACCTGATTTGACCTCTATAGCGCGCGACATTAACTGCAGTTGCCCCTTACCTGACCAACAGTAATTTCTTCGTTTCAATGAAATTGTCTGCTTGCAGGCTTTTTAATATGACTTTAGCACCGTATTTAGTTCATTAGTTCGATCCATCTCTTGGATCACAGTGTGAATGTCAATTTCCGAAATTTCATTTATTATGATAAATTCATTCAGAACTAAATAATTTCTTGATTTCATTAGATTTTCCAAATACTCAACAGTTACGAAAGTAGTCCAATATTTTTTACCATCTGAAAATTCAATCGTTACTTCTACACAATCATTATTTGGATTTTTAATTTCATCATCAACATTTATTGAAACTATAGCTGGTATTTCATGATCTACAAAGCAAGTTTTAGGTATCCAAACTAATTTATTCGAATCGTTTTTTATTCTGTATGTATTCTCTTTAGATTCAAATATGGTATAACAATTTCTTTTAGTTATATGATTTGAATAAACAGATTCACCTATACAGTATATTTTATTGTTAATTTCCATTAACGTTTTCTACGTACGTCTGGTTGATAGCTTGCACATAACATGTGCAGTAAAAACGAATTTGCGGCACGAACTATAACATGATTTTCTTAGCATACACTGAGATTAATTGTGAGCAAACGCTATAACGCGAGCAACGACCACGTTGTTTGTGGTGGTTGCGAGCTATGAGTTTGTGTGCGAGTGTGTGAGTCCCGCTGGTTAGAAAAAGGCTATGAAAAAATCCAGCGGGACGAACAGACGAGCACATGTTTTTTACCTTAGGTGCGTTTGCGAACTACAAAGATTGAGCGTTGGCAAACCGAGAATACCAGCACGCGAGCAAAAGCGTTGAGCGAACACAATAATTTCATTTACAAAATGAGTGAGCATCGTAAGGCCTGCTGTTATACGCCGGCACGCCATCTATGTATGTTGAATGCCCTACGGAATCTATGGAACCATTTCACAGTGAAAGTCAGTTCCTTCTCCAAGCTCTTCGTATGCGCCACTCCACGTACCATCGACCATTTTCAAGTTGGGCCTAGCACCGGCGAGTCGGGCTGAATAGCTTTGTTGTTGGTTCCCCAGACTTGTTAGCACTCGGGTGAATCTAATGCGATTGCCTACTAAGGTTCCAGAAATCTTTCCAGCCCCATCACTCAGCCAACCTGAAAAAGTGCCATCAGGAGTATGAGAGTTTATGACCATGGTATACGTATATTTGCCCCTGCATACGGTCCAGCTCCAATTGCCAACCAAATACGTCGGCTTTTGTTGAAATTCTGCTAACTCTTTTTCCCGCCTGAGTCTGTCCTCTTCAGCAGCTTTCTCGGCAACTTTTCGCTCTGCATCAAGTGTAATTTGCCTTCGTTGTCGTTCTTGTTCATCGGCAATTCGTTTTCGTTGCTGCTCAGCGTTTAGCCGTTCCTGTTCAGCTTGCTGTGCCTTCAAAGCCTTGTCGGCTTCTTGCTGAGCAATGAGTTGTTTCTGTTCCATCTGAGCTTTGAAGTCAGATTCTTCGGCAGTGCCAACAACGATTACTCTTCCGCCAGTGAAGAAATCCTTGGGATGACCCAGAGCAGGTATTGGATTGTTTTCAAGATTGAAGTCAATTTTCCAATTTCCCGCAGACAGGCGAGCGCCAGCCATACCGTAGATTTCCTTTTTCTCGCCTTCATCAGCTACGGGACGAATGAACGTCGCCTCATTCGCTTGGCTAGAAAGTTCAAATGTCTTCGTCTTGAGTCTGACAGTCGCTTTGAACCGAGCCTTGAAATAGGGTTCTACCTTACTCCCAACATTCTCAGAAGCTTCGACATCAAAGCTTGACAGTTCGAGGTATGCTGGTATCTCAACAGAGAATTGCTTCTCGTAGTCCTTTGTTGACGGTTTGTTTTCAGAATCTCCGCAACCAATTAGGCAGATGAGGCAAACGAGGATGAAGGGGATGCTTCGTTTCATGTAGTAACTCCTTTCAGTTTAAGATAGTGTGTGAATCGTGATGCCGCTCGTCAAAATAAATCATGTTGGCGTGCTGGCGTATAACGTGTGCACAAACCACGCTGTGCCGACCGCCGCCTAAAATAGACCCATTCCATCCAGCGGCGGGCGGCATAGAACGAGCACTATAATCCATTACAATAGAGCGAGGGTCGTGGTTTGTGCTGTTAGCCGAAGCGCCCGCTAGGACAATTTACTGTTTACAGACTCAATGAAATCTTGGAGAGCTTTGTCTTTTCCTCTTACAGCATAAAATTTTTCACCACCCATTTGGTTAATGAGTAGTCGGGTTTTTCCTTTCCAGCCGAAGTAGGCAAGCGCTGCTCCGATAAGTAAGGCAACCAAGCCCGCACCGGCATTGCTTCCGAGCATTGCTAAACCGATGAAAGCAATGATAGCACCGATTATAATCATCGCCCAACTTTTGTTGAAGATGAATTTGACTGCGGTGATTTTGCTGATGGGATAGCTCTCCTCAGCGTTGCCATAGATTACAACGAGCCTCCTATTTGTTAGGATGCTCATATTTGAAACATCGCCAGCACTTTTGAAAAAGTACTCGGCTACTTTTTGTTCATCATCTCCAAGTTTCATAATTGTTCTCCTATGATTTTTGTTTGTGATTGGTTGATTATACCGTACCCCTTAAAGGGCGTTTCGGCTAACATCTGTAAAAACGCAATACCTGTCCTGAGGTACGAAGGATGGCGTTATTACGCTTTTTAAATTTAGCTTATTTAAGCAATTTTTGTTTTTCATTAGGTGTTTTATGTTCGCCTTTTGTTTTCAAGAAATCATCTATCTTAAAAATAATCTTTTCCAACGCCATAAATTATCTCAACCAATTTACTCCATCCGGCCTTCGATAATTTGATAGTTCAATATAATGCTTTCCGTTTTAATTGTCAATAGATTTTCAATGAAAAATACAAAAAGTTATAATCCTATTCGAGGGATATCGTACCGACTGAACTTCTACCGGTACGATGGACTTTGGCGAAGCCATCCCATTCTGACTATCGTCGGAAAAACTCGCCCTCTCTGCTATAATTGAATCAACTCTTGCAGGCGGGGAAAACCTGTGCATCTTGGCAGGTTCTCGAGTGTCCCGTTCCATTACGAAAGTATTCGGAACGGGATGTATCGAGAGAACTTCTGAGATAGTCCCTACCGACTGAACTTCTACCGGTACGATAGACTTCTAGTCTGTTGGAGGAACCTAACTTCTCCCTCCGACACGCTGAAGCGCGTCGTACCAAGTCAGTTTATGAGCTTATCAGTATCTCTTTTTATAGTTTTATTTCTTCCCACCCGAGTTTAAAATCAACTTTCCGTTCGCACTAACTTTTACCCAATATCCTTTACCGGGTTCAATAGTTGTAGCAGCTTCATACAGGTTGTTATTGTAACTGTACAATGAAGATGAAATGATACTTGCCGGCTCCTCAATAATGCTGCTAACCGCAACGGGACTTGATATACCACCGATTAAATTCCAACCTTGTGTAACATTTACCGTATCTACATTCCTTATATATCCAGATAATTCTATCGAGTGGTCAGAATCATATTTTACCCAATATCCTTTTCCGTTCTGTAATGTAGCTTTGGTTACGTATCCGTTCTGATAACCGTACACTTGTGAAGCTGAAGAGGTAAATATTGTCGAGGATTGATAGTCAGCAAGTTGCAAAGCGACTGAAACTAAATTCCATCCTGTTGAGAGTTGTTGAGATATGGTAGTTTCGCCAATGTTGTAAGAATAGTACTCTGCGGGAGAGTTAATCGGCGACTTTGCGAAGTCTTTATCTATGTTTTGAATGGTGATAAAATAATTAACAGTATTGCCCGTTCCGAGCGCGGGAATGTTTGCTGTATATTCATTTGGGTTACTGGTCGGCAGTAAGTTAACGTAATTAGTAAATGAACCATTAACTCCATAGACTACTTTACAAGAATCTAAATTTAAAGCTATCACCGAGTTGACTGTTGCGAGTATTGTAATGGGCGAGTTCAACTGCATTCCAGTAATTGGAGTATGGTAAAGATTAGGCCTATAGAAATCCGCAGCGGCAGTCGCATTCAGAATTCCGTAGCCATAGTAATTATCCGGATTCTTGGCTCTTGATGCTGTTCGCATCATAGCTTCGCGAACTTGCATCGGTGTAAGAGATGGATGTGCAGAGAGTATCAAAGCTGCAACACCTGCCGAGAGAGGGCATGAAAATGATGTCCCATTAACCCGACTGTATCCTGTTGTCAGTGTTGAGCTTGCAACTTTTACGCCGGTACCCATTGCCATTACTTCCGGTTTTATTCGTCCGTCAAAACTCGGTCCGTATGAACTGAATGATGATCTAACACCAAATGAATCAACAGCACCTACTGCAATTACCGCGAAGCCGTCCGCCGGAGCGATAAGTGTATTTGGTGTTCCGACTGATGCTTCGTTGCCGGCTGAGTTAAGTACTACAACTCCGCGATTCACTGCAAGGTCGGCAGCACGTGTAATTACAGCTGTATTGCCATTCATATTTTGCCAGGTCCAACTTGCGTAGGGTGAATCGTAAGTTAAATATCCTAACGATGTGCTTGCTATGTCAACGCCCAAACTTTCAGCCCATTCAATTGCGCGAACCCAATTGTCTTCTTCAACTGGAGTTTCGCTTGCATCATTTTCTGTTCTCCCTAAAATGTAACTTGCTTTAAACGCAGGTCCGACTATTTGTCCTGCTTTGTATCCGCCAATCGTAGATAGTGTATTAACTCCGTGGGCACCATAACTGCTGGGAGCAGTTGATGGTGGTGCGGGGTTCGGATCGTTATCTACAAAATCATAACCCGCTACAATATTCATAGTTGAAAACGATTCGTGACTCATTAACCGGAAACCGTTATCAAATACACCAACTAAAACTCCTTCTCCACGAATTCCCCGGTTGTGAAGTGGAATAACATTTATCTGGTCAACTTGTTTTCGTGCAGTGCCATAATTTAACGAGTCGGTTAAAGTTTTAAGCAATGGAGTTTCGAATACTTCTTCTACAGGTTCGCTTTTTTTCTTTCCGTAATTGCTAACAATATCGATCTCTTTTATGAACGGAAATTGCCGTATTGATTCGATCTCAGCTTTGGTAGCAAATCCGCTTACAGCATTAAACCATTTTGAAGAATATCTGATTTGCGAAATATTTTCTGCTACAGCATCTATGTAATTTTTGAAAACAGGCAAGTCGGATGCATCAACGAGTTTGTTTTGCGGCAGAACCTTCGATCGACGTGCGATGGCTTTTTCCGAAACTATTGTATTTGGTATATGTTTTTCGACGGAACCTTTATCGTTGAAGTAAATCCAAATTTTTATTTTATCGTCTTTTGAAATATTTTGTAATTTGCTTTCTAATCTTTCGGCAATCGGTGCGAGGAATTGTGCAGTTGTTGAGGAAAGAACAAACAGCATAAGCAATACTAACCGGTACATATTATTTTACAACCTTTCTACAAATTTTGATGTGTCAAATTAAATAAGATTCCCCTTAAAATCAAGTTGTTATTGTTCTTTGTAAATCTGTAAGCGATTTGATATATTTAAACGAAAATATGAAGAATCTTAAATGCGTAATTTTTGATGTTGATGGTACTATCACCCAAACAAATGAATTAATATTTGCTGCGTTTAATTATGTAACCTTCAAATACACCGGTAAAACATTTTCTCCCTCAGAAATCACTGCTATGTTCGGTCCTCCTGAAGAAGGGACGCTCGAAAAAATTGTTGGAAAACAAAATATTGATGCGGCACTGGAAGATTTTCTTGAGTTTTATCGGAGCAATCATACGGGGATGGCCCGTCTTTATCCGGGGATTACGGAAATTTTAGAATATCTAAAACAGCGAAATGTACTGATGGCAGTTTTCACAGGTAAAGGTCGGCATAGCACGCTTATTACTTTAAATGAGTTCAACATTAAAAAATATTTTGGTATTATTATTACAGGGAACGATGTTATTAATCATAAACCATCGGGCGAAGGGATAAAGAAAATATTAAATTATTTTGGACTTTCGGCTGAGCACGTTTTAATGGTGGGCGATGCGGTTGCTGATATTGTGGCATCGCGAGAAGCAGGTGTTCCTGTTGCAGCGGTGGTTTGGGATTCTTATGGCAAAGATCGCGTATTAAAAATGGATGTCGATTATTTATTTGATGATGTTAAAAAGTTGAAAGAATTTTTAATTGAAAGTATTCAGCACTCTTAATAACCGACTTTTTCCAGAATCAATATTCAACATAATATTTTTTCTTATAATTGGCAGTTTCATTCTCATTTCTTATATCCATTTTAATTATACACCTGATGATACTTTCATTTATTTACAGTTTTCAAGAAATATTATTAACGGAGAGGGCTTCGCCTTTAATTCCGGTAATCCGATTTATGGAGTTACAAGTCCGCTATGGACTTTAATAATATCAATGTTTGGTTACTTCGGTTTAAATTTATTATCCGCAGCAAAGTATGCTGATTTGTTTTTTGCACTTACCAGCATATTGCTTTTTTATAAACTTGCAAATAAAATAATCCAAGATAAATGGATAGCTTTGTTTGCTACTGTAACATTCGCTTTTAATGCGTGGTTAATAAGGTGGACTGGGACTGGGATGGAAACTTCCTTATCAGTACTTTTAACCCTCGTTGTATTGTTATCAGCGTTGAACAATAAATATTATTCTACTGCATTATTTTTATCTCTGTTAATGTTAGTTCGACCAGAAACATTATTGTTGACATTTTTATATTTTGTTTTCATATATATGAATGCTGTGGATGTAAAGATTTATTTTAAAAAAACCGCTATATTATTATGGATATTCGGCTTCATTCTTTTACCTTGGTTCGCTTATGCTTATACTAATTTCGGTTCGATAATTCCAAATACAGCCCTCGCCAAAGCAGGACTTTCAATTAACCCTGATAATTTTTATTGGACTTTCAAGGATATTATTAAAACCATATCGGTTACTGACGGTTTGCCTCTTGCACTTTTTTTAATTGGAATTATGTTGACGTTGTTGAAATATGAAAAATACAAAGTGTGGTTGATAAGTAACTTTTTACCTCTAAGTTGGGTAATTGGGCTTATTTTTTTATATTTAATCACTCAAGCTAATGTCGTTTCGAGATATCTGTTAATGATTACGCCATTGTTAATCATTTATTCATTTTATTTTGTTACAAAATGGTTGTGTGATTTAAAATTAGCAAAATATTATAAATTCTTTTTGATTATTTTTACAATATTGATAGTATCTCAAAATATTTATATCTACAAAGATTATATTAAACCCAGTATAGATGCCTTCACGAAAGGAATGAATGAGTGTTTTATTCCACTTGGAATTTGGTTAAAAAATAATACTGAGAAAAATGTAGTGGTGATGACGCCCGATATAGGTGCCATCGGTTATTATTCCGAACGAAAAATTTGCGATGCTGCAGGACTTGTATCGAATGCAATTCTCAGTCATAAAAGAAGTGGTTTTACTTATCAAGATATTATTGATAAAAAATTATACAATGATGTTTGTAATGCTGACTATGTTATTCATCGCTCAAATTATTTTAACGATATAAATGATTCACAATTACTACCCATCTTTCATAAAAAAATTGAAGGGCTTGGATTAGAAGATATGCGAATAGTTTATTATACACTTTATAAAGTAAACAAAAAGAATGAAAGGGAGTAATATGGAAAAGCTAAATATCGGAGTAATCGGAGTTGGGCATTTAGGTGCGTTGCATACGAAGATGTTTACAACTATCGAATCGGCGAATGTTGTCGGCGTTTACGATCAAAACTTTGAAAGAAGTAAGAAAATTGCCGACGAGTTTCAGACAAAATCATTTGAAGAAATCGATGAATTGCTTAATTCTGTTGATGCAGTGAGCATCGCGGTTTCAACAAAGTCGCATTTCGATATAGCAGCAAAAGCTCTTACTGCCGGCAAACATATTTTTATAGAAAAACCGATTACCGAAAACTCGCAGCAAGCTGAAAAATTAATTCAAATTGCCAAACCGAAAAAACTAAAAATTCAGGTCGGACATATCGAACGGTTTAATTCAGCACTATTAGCAATCGACCATATCCAAATAAATCCATTGTTCATCGAGTCACACCGCTTGGCTCAATTCAATCCGCGCGGCGCCGACGTTGCGGTAGTTCACGATTTGATGATTCACGATATTGATATCATTTTGAGTTTAGTAAAATCACCCGTCGAAAATATTTGGGCAAACGGCGTGGCTGTTGTAACCGATACAATTGATATTGCAAATGCACGCTTGCAATTCCAAAATGGGTGCGTTGCAAACGTAACAGCAAGCCGCATCTCAAAATCGAGAATGAGGAAGATGCGTTTTTTTCAAAAAGATGCCTATATTTCGTTAGATTTCATCGAGGGGACATCCGAAGTATTCCGGTTAGTTGATCCAAGCGATGCAAATGTTCAATCAACTATGATGCTTGGGATGATAGAGGCGGCAAATTCAAGCAAAAAAATAATTTATGACCGCCCTGCACGAAAAGAAATCAATGCCTTGAAATACGAATTAGAATTATTTATAGATGCTGTTCAAAACGATAAAACTCCGCAAGTAACAGCCGAAGATGGTTTGCGGGCACTTGAAGTAGCACAAACAATAGTTGAAAAAATCAGCAACCAACAACCATTCTTCAAACTGACTGATTAAATCGAATGAGTATCAAAACTACGCACATTGAAATACATAACGATATCATAAAGCGAATAGGAAAAATCGCCGATGATAACAAAATAGAAGCTTATGTTGTAGGCGGATATGTCCGCGATAAGCTGTTGAGTATTGAAGTTAAAGATGTTGATATTATGGTATTAGGCGATGGAATTGCATTTGCAAAAAAAGTAGCCAAAGAATTCGGAAATATTAAAGTAGTTAAGTACGAAAAATTCGGTACCGCGATGCTTCCTATTGAAGATGCGAAAGTCGAGTTTGTAACTGCCCGCGAAGAAACTTATGAACCCGATTCTCGCAAACCTATAGTTAAGAAAAGTTCACTTGAAGCCGATTTATCGCGCCGCGATTTTACTATCAACGCAATGGCTGCATCACTCAACGGTGTTGATTTTGGAAAAATAATTGATCCTTACAACGGGGAAGACGATTTAAAAGCCGGTCTCATCAGAACTCCACTCGACCCCGAAAAAACATTCGAAGACGATCCGCTTCGGATTTTGAGAGCAATACGCTTTGCATCGAAGCTGCAGTTTCAAATATACGACGAAACTTTCAAGGCGATTATAAAGATGAAAGACCGCCTCTCGATTATTTCTCAGGAAAGGATCACTGATGAGTTTTTTAAAATTCTTGTTTCCCAAAAACCATCCGTCGGATTATTCTTGCTGCAGGAAACCGGCATCACAAAAATTATTTTTCCGGAAATGAACGATATGGCAGGTGTTGACCAGAGGCATGATTACCACCATAAAGATGTGCTTCGTCATACCTTAAAAGTTGTAGATTCAATCTCTGAAGCTACTGAAAATGTTTGGCTGAGGTTTACAGCTCTTGTTCACGATATTGCAAAACCCCGGACGAAGGCTTTCAAGCCAGGAATCGGCTGGACTTTCCACGGACACGAAGAGATTGGGGCGCGGATGATGAAATCAATTTTCCGGCGAATGCGTCTGCCGATGGACAAACTTCCGTATGTCGAAAAGCTGGTGCGGCTGCATTTACGTCCGATGGTTCTCATTTCCGAAGAAGTAACCGATTCAGCAATTCGTCGTGTTTTGTTTGAAGCCGGCGATTTGATTGACGATTTGATGACACTTTGCCGAGCTGATATTACCTCGCAAAATCCTCAAAAAGTAAATCGATATTTGAGGAATTATGAAGTTGTAATGGAAAAAATGAAAGAGGTTGAAGAAAAAGACCGTCTTCGTAACTGGCAGCCACCTGTGCGTGGCGAGGAAATTATGCACGTATGCGGATTGCCACCGGGTAAAACAGTCGGTATCTTGAAAAAAGAAATCGAGGATGCTATTTTGAACGGTTTGATTCCCAATGAACACGATGCTGCTCTCGAATATCTGTTGTCAGTCAAAGAAAAAATTTTAGCCAAAATTGAAAATTAATGACTGAAGTTACGCAGAATTGACTTTTTGTCATGTTGAGCGAAGCGAAACATCTAAAAATGACTCTTTTGCGTAACTTCAGTTAATGAAACTTTATTATTTAATAAACGTCAAATATGTAAATTTTTAATAAAATTATGGAGAATTATTGAATGCTCATTAGAAAATTATCAGCTCTTTTAGCTATCTTAACTGCTTTTTCGTTTGGTCAAACTTCTAAAAATGTAATAAATCTGGATAAAGCAATCGAAATGGCGCTTCAACGGAATATCACAGTCCTTCAATCTAAAAACAATGTCGAGTCGCAGCAAAGTACATATCAATCGGCAATTGGTGGCTTGCTTCCCAACTTGAATGCAAGCGGGTCGTTCAACCGAACACAGAGTTGGCAGGAAGTAACGGGTTTGTTGGGTGATCAAACTCTTTTTTCTGCGAGGAATTTATACTCAAGCGGAATATCGAGTAATGTAACGTTGTTTAATGGCTTTGCAAATATTGCAAATGTCAATCGTTCAAATTCAAATATCAGGTCATCAGAATATTCATTCGAAAGGGTGAAGCAAAGTATTATTTACCAAACACACCAATTGTTTCTGAATGTGGTTCGCACACATCAATTGTTGAAAGTAAACGAAGAAAATTTAAAAAGAAGCAACCGACAATTAGAACGAATCGAAGAAATGAATCGTGTAGGTGCTGTTTCCTTAGCCGATGTTTACCGTCAGCGGGTAACAACCGGGAACGACGAACTCGCATTCATTAACGCACAAAATAATTTTGAAAAAGCTAAAGCCGATTTAGCATTGTTTTTATCGATTGACACACCACACGAATTTGATGTTGCGGGAGTTTCAATCGAAGTAGATACTTCCGAGTTTGCTTTGGTAATCGAAAAATATCGGGATAAAGCTGCGTTAGCTAAAATAGCTATTGAGTCGCGTCCCGATTATCAATCTACCACACAGAATGTACGCTCAGCCCAATCTTCATTAACGATTGCACGCTCGGGGTTATATCCTATCGTAAGTGCAAATGCTTCATACGGTTTATCAGATAACGAGTTAGCAAATATTTCGGATAACCGTTCGCTTTCGACAGGAGTTACATTATCGCTTCCAATTTTCAGCGGATTCCAAACAAAGAATGCAATCGAACAGGCAATAATTACTCAACGTAACGCTGACGATCTGTTAAAGCAGAACGAACGGCAGATATCAGTCGATATTCAAAAAGCACAACTTGATATCGAAGCGGCACAAAAGCAGGTTAAGGTTACGCAGGCAAGCGTTTTCTCTGCTGAAATGGATCGCAAAATAGCTGAAGAAAAATATAATTTAGGCGCCGGAACTTTATTGGATTTGTTGATAGCAAGTGCAAATTATATTAATGCGCAAAGTAATCAAGTTAATGCAGCAATCTCGTATTTGCTTTCGAAGAAACAAATGGAATATGCGCTAGGCACAATTTCAAATTAAATAAAAAGGTTTTTCAAAATGTCAAACAATAAAAAAAGTAAGAAGAATAAAATAATAATCTTTTCCATTTTAGGATTGGTAGTTGTGGCGCTTGTTCTGGTAGTAATATTGGGCAGCAAAAAAGTTCTGATAATATCGGTGCAAACCGAAAAAATTGAAAAAAGAACACTGACTCAATCGGTTACTGCAACAGGAAAAATTTATCCTGAAGTTCAGGTAATCATCACTCCTGAAGTAAGCGGCGAAGTTGTTTTCTTGGCTGTTCGCGACGGGCAAAGAGTAAAAAAGAACGATGTGCTACTTAAAATTAAACCCGATTACTATGCAGCCCGGCGTGATCAAATGGCAGCCGGTGTTGCCTCCAGCACTGCATCGTTGAATCGTGTTCGTTCAGATTATAGCCGAATCAAAGATTTATTCGAGAAAAAATTAGTTTCGGATGCTGAACTTGAACAATCGAAAACGGCTTACGAAGTTTCAAAAGCCCAATACGACCAAGCTAAAGCAGCGTTGAATCAAACAGAAGAAGATTTAATGAAAACAACTATCCATGCGCCGATGGAAGGGACTGTAACTCAATTGAAAGTTGAATCAGGCGAGCGAGTGTTAGGCACAAGTCAATTTCAGGGAACCGCAGTGATGACGGTTGCTGACCTTTCGCGAATGGAATGCCGCGTTGATGTTGGTGAAAATGATATAGTATTAATTTCGATTGGCGATACTGCACGAATTGATATAGATGCTTTCCCGAATCGAAAGTTTAATGGTGTTGTTTATGAAATAGCAAACACTGCTAAAACCAAAGGTTTCGGAACTCAGGAAGAGGTAACGAATTTCGAAATTAAAATACGAATCATTGATAAAGATGTGTTACTCAGACCGGGAATGTCGATGACTGCAAAAATTGAAACCGACAGGCGGCAGAATGTGCTGACCGTTCCGATACAATCAGTAACTACACGTATGCCTAAAAAAGATGAAAAGAAAAAAGAAGGTGAGGAATCCCCCGATGTTGTTATCGTAACACTCGAAAAACTTAAGAAGAAAGATGAGCCTGCAGTAAAAGAAGTTGTTTTTCTGTATAACGAAGGCACAGTGAAAATGGTAGAAGTACAACGTGGAATTTCAGACGATTCGTATATCGAGATTACAGAAGGACTAAAAGAAGGCGATCAGGTTATTTCAGGCAGTTACAAAGCTATCAGCCGCGAGCTCGAAGATGGGTCAAAAGTAAAACTTGATTTTGAAAAGAAGAAAACAACAAAACAATAAACGATTGGTGAAATGGAAATTATTAAATTACAACAAATAAAAAAATACTATGATATGGGTGGCGCCGAAGAAGTGCACGCTCTGCGCGGTATCGATGTTAATATCGGTCAAAATGAATACGTTGCCATAATGGGACCTTCAGGTTCGGGCAAATCTACATTGATGAATATTATCGGGTGTCTGGATACACCTACGACCGGTTTGTATGAATTCAACAAAGTGAATGTGAGCGACATGAATGACGACCAGTTGGCGAAAATTAGGAATAAGGAAATCGGGTTCGTGTTTCAAACTTTCAATCTATTAGCACGCTCCAATGCGTTACATAATGTTGAGTTACCTCTGATTTATGCTGGAATAAATAAATCGGAACGACGCAAGTTAGCTATGCAAGCTTTGGAACAGGTTGGGCTTGCCGACAGAGTAATGCACAAACCTAACGAGCTATCGGGCGGGCAGCGGCAGCGTGTGGCAATTGCGCGGGCTTTAGTTACCCATCCGTCGATAATTCTTGCCGACGAGCCAACAGGAAATTTGGATACAAAAACCGGCGATGAAATTATGTTGCTCTTTGAAGAAATTCATAAGCAAGGTAATACGATTATCCTTGTTACACACGAAGAGTATATTGCCGAGCACGCTAAACGTATCATCCGGCTGCGTGATGGTTTAGTTGAAGTTGATGAACATGTAAATCGTCGTAAAATAGTAAATTAAAATGAATTTCCTGTTTGAAATAAAAGAAGGACTGAGGATTGCTTTCTATGCAATTCGTTCAAATAAAATGCGTTCAGTGCTAACCACACTTGGCATCGTTATTGGAATTGTCTCTGTAACGATGATGGCAACAGCAATCGAGGGTGTCGATCGTAAGTTTCAGGAAAGTGCCTCGGCTTTTGGTGCAAATGTTTTATACGTTCAAAAATTTCCTTGGGTTGGTCACGACGATTGGTCGATTTACCGCAACAGGCGCGATATCCCATTAAAAGTTGCTGAAGATATTGAACAACACGCCACGATGGTCGAAGCTGTTGCAGCAAACGTCATCACAGTTCGTCCAACTCAATTTGAAGAAAGGAATATGAAAAATGCCTTTATCACAGGCACAACCGATCAATATATTTATGCTTCAGGAACGAATGTATCCGATGGCAGATTTTTATCTCAAGAAGAATCCAACGGGGGGCGCCCGGTGTGTGTTATCGGAGCAAATGTAGTCGAAAATTTATTTCCCAATCAAGACCCGATAGGGAAGTTTGTGAAAGTCGGCTCGCTCCCTTATCAAATTATTGGTGTGTTGGAAAAACAAGGAGGTCTTTTCGGAAAATTCACATCCGACAATCGCGTTTATATTCCTCTCAAATCATTTATGAATCAATTCGGTTCAAAGCGCGATGTTACGATAAATATTGCCGCTAAAAAAGGTGCCGACATAGAAGATGTGAAAGAAGAATTAAGAGGAATAATCCGAAAATCACGCGGTTTAAAACCCTCGGATGCGGATGATTTTAATTTAAACGAACAAGAATTGTTGGTTACTACTTTTTCGGGCTTCACCGCTGTAATTGCTGCAGTAGGTTTTTTTATTACCGGCTTGTCGTTGTTTGTAGGCGGCATCGGTATAATGAATATTATGTTCGTGTCGGTTACCGAACGGACAAAAGAAATCGGAATTCGAAAAGCGATTGGCGCCAAACGGCGAACGATACTTATTCAATTTCTCATCGAGTCGTCTATAATTTGTTTGTTAGGCGGTTTGTTAGGTCTGATTATTTCCTACCCACTCAGTTTACTTGCCGATAAAATTTTGCCAACAGCGATGCCTCTTTCGATTGTAGGTATTGCAATTATCATCTCATTAGTAGTTGGTGTAGTATCAGGATTTTTACCAGCTTACCGTGCTTCACGTCTAAATCCGGTTGATGCCTTACGATATGAATAAAAAAGATTAATATGAATTTTATTTTAGAAAGAATATTTTCAGAAATCAGAGAAAGTTTTATAATGGCATTGGTTGCCATTCGCATTAATAAATTGCGTTCAATCCTTACTCTGCTCGGTATCGCAGTTGGCGTGTTTTCAATTATCGCTGTGATGACAGCAATGGGAGTTTTAGTAAACTCTGTTGAAAGCGGAATGACGATGTTGGGGTCGCACACTTTTCAAGTTCAGCGTTTCCCAAGTTTTCAGATGGGCGACGGAAGCCGAGCTAAATTCAGAAACAGAAAAAAAATTACTATCGAGCAAGGCGTAGCTGTTAAACAAAATGCTACGCTCGCTGCTGCTGTAGGTATCGAAGCTTGGGAATCGGGGAAAACTGTTAAATCAATTCGCGGCGAAAAAACCAATCCGAATGTCAGTTTAGTTGGCGAGGATTTAGAAGGATTTGTTACAAACAACTGGTCGATAAATGATGGACGACTATATACAGAAGAAGAATTGGCAAGCGGACGATTTTTAGCAATTGTTGGAGAAGATGTAGTTAACAAATTGTTTTCAAGAGTAAACCCTATCGGTGAAGCAATTAGGATTGATGGCTATGAATACAAGATTATCGGTGTGGTTGAAAAAAAAGGGCAGCGGTTAGGTGGTTCTCAAGATAATTTCATAGCTATTCCGCTATCTACAATGCTGCGCGTATATGGTAAAGAACGCGATGTTCATATTATGGTACAGGCAAAAAGTCCTGAAGCTTATGACGATTGCGTTGAACAAGTGAGAGGAATTTTACGAACAGAGCGGCAAGTTCCTCCAGGTTCAGATGATGATTTTCATATCTTTTCAAATGATTCTCTCATCGAGCAATTTAATGATATAACTTATTATGTTCGTCTTGGAATAATGTTAATCAGTGCCATTGCACTAATCGCAGCGGGTGTTGGAATTATGAATATAATGTTAGTTTCAGTAACTGAAAGAACACGCGAGATAGGGATTCGAAAAGCTGTCGGTGCTAAAAGAAGTAATATTCTTACACAGTTCATACTTGAGGCTATTATACTATCCGAAGTTGGTGGAATTATTGGAATCCTTTTGGGAATATTAGGCGGGAATATGGCAGCATTGCTGATGAGCGTTCCACCGGTTATTCCTTTCGATTGGGCTTTTATCGGATTAGCAGTATGCTCGCTTGTTGGATTAACTTTCGGAGTGTATCCCGCTTGGAAAGCTGCAAATTTAGACCCGATAGATGCGCTGAGATACGAGTAAGTCCTGCTGATACGTAATCAATGTATAAATGGAGTAATGGAGTAATGAGCCGAGTTAATCCGTTAACTAATTTATGGGGAGACTCTTTTTTATTATAGTTTGGAAGTTTGTTAATATACACTCAATATTTTCTTGTGTGCCGTACAATGGGTTGCTGCATCGGGAAGGACAAGAGTTCGGGATCCAATCCGAATGTTGAGCGGGTAAGCACGATGAGACTAATGGGAAAAGATTATTATTTCCACAAAAAATAAAAAGTTAAAAAAAACCTTGACTAAAACTCAAAAATAATATATGGGCATCTCTAAAAATTAGTTTTGACGAAAATATTTATTTGCATTTGAAAAATC